>JBAQYH010000001.1:0-1691 GCA_049299935.1 Methylobacter sp.
GCAAAGATGGTAAGCATGCCAATAAAACTGCCGATGGCGCAATTATCAAGCATATCGATTTTACAAGAAACCTTGCAGTGGGCTTGGGAAACGAACGGCCATTCTTGAAAGCCTTGTCAACTCAATCTATTGGTCGTTCCGTTTCCCCTTTTTTGTATCCTGACGAAAACACCGTCGAGTGGTACGGCGCAAACGTACAAAAGAACGGTTCAACTTATCGCTATATCAAGGTTTACACCAAAACCGCTGACTTGCTCCGCAATCAACGCAAACTTTGCAAGGATGCCAGCGATAACGATCTTCAATATTTTGATGACTTACTCCAGTTCACCGTCCGTAACGGCGTAGTCAGAGAAGAACACAGTTTTAAAAGAGAATATTTACACCGGCACGATCTTTTTGCTTGGGGCTTATTTGAAGAAAGCCAATTTAATGAAGAATTGCAGGTAATTACTGAACTTAGAAAACGCCTAGAGGTGTCTAATATGAAATATCAAACTATTGCAGATCAATTGCTTGAAGAGGGTGTTTGTAAAAGTCGTCAATCTGCCAACGCCACCCAAATGTATTACACCATGTGGTTGCATGGTGAATATATGGATAAATCAAAAAGCCAATTTAGAGAACATAAGCGTCGTCTTTTGTTGATCGGCATAGACATCAGTCAAAAGCTCGATATAACTCGTGCCCCTTTGCGCCTTAAATCATCCGACATAATTGAAGTCAAACAAATCGAGCCGCCCGAATGGTATCGGCACCCGACAATCCCAAACTTACCGACTAACCCACCAAAACCACAACTCAGGCTAGTAGCCTAACAACCATAGGAAAATTCAACATGGCATTAAATCTTAAGGTACTTGACTTAATTGAAGACGTTGACCCAACAACACGCCAGCCTCGCTTACGCGCTCGTGTTCAAGAGCTTACTCCCCGTACGCATTTTGTTAACCTGAAAAACTGTGATGCTGCACAGATTTCAGTTATCAAGGCAAATAAGGGCGGTGTTCTTTCTATTCCAGCCCGTGAAATGATGATGGATGGACGTTTCATGATTTCAATAGCAGCGACAGATGAAGAGTTTTTTGTCATCAGGCCGCCCGAAACTGTTGCCGTCTCTAAAGTCGTCGAACTTGAACCCAATTCGTCTGCTATAGATTCGGCTAACCCTGCTAACTCATCATTAACGCCTCGTCAGCGTGCGCAAGGCTCTTGATGTTAGCCTCAGAATTTAGTTCTTCTGCTTACTCATTCGAGCAAGTCATAAGGCCTAATAACATCCCCACGCGGGTGTTTTACCGTACCCGTCGAAAGACGGGCTTTTTAAAATCCTTAAATAGGAAAATCAATATGAAATCTCTACAAAAAAAAATATTGGCCGCATCAGCATTGGTAGCTGCATCTGTTTCATCAGTGTATGCAGCCGTTCCAGCTGATGTAACAACCGCGTTAACTGATGCAAAAACCGATGGTGTTGCCGTTGCCGGTCTCTTTCTTGTCGCAATTATCGCTGTCGCGGCATTCAGCGTTATGAAGCGCGGCGTTCATTAATCCGCTTTGAAATAGTGGAGGGGGTTTACTCCCTCCCTTTTTGGGATATTTTATGATTGTTGAAATAATATCGAATGAGCTTAGTTCTTTAACTGCTGACTCAGTTTCAGTTTCCAGCCTTTTTTTAATAGCTATTATTG
>JBAQYH010000002.1:0-2084 GCA_049299935.1 Methylobacter sp.
TATTTCATTCTTTGGAGTATTTAAATCTAAGAACCCGTAAAGTAGAGCAGACTGAACTGGGAAGTTAATCCCATCGATAAAGATCTGATTTGTTTTGTTTGGGAAAAAGTAAAGTAATGATTCATTGCGCGTTGATATAACTAGTTTGATGCCTATACCTTTGTCTCTCCAGAGGAGGTACCGTTCTTTTGGCGCAAGATTGACTTCTCTACGCAAAACCTTGGAGTAATTTTCTAAGAAAATATTTATGACTTTAATGCCATCTTCGGCGGATTTACTGTACAATTTTTTTAGAGAATTAAAGTTAGAGTGATAGATTACTTCGAACTTGGAATCTGGAGAATCACTGTCTGCTAGGCATTTAGTTTCATATAAAGCCTGCGAAAGTACCGATATTGAAAGAATCAGAAAAACATGAAAAATACCTTTTCTGATCATCTCCTCAACCTCTCATGTGATACTCAGAGCAGCTCAACTTCTTCACCGATGCGCAATCATCAAGTCTTGCCCCGGGAGACCGCAACGCAGCCCCCCATGCCTATGCCGAATGCTTTAGTCTGGTGCATTGTTTCTTCCCCTGCACCGGTTAAATCGTAATCATTTCTGTAGCTGGATTAAGATACAACGGAGTGTCTTGTTCATCAAGGAGTTATCCACGCCAAGCAAATTGTTTGTTTAGCCTTTCGCTCAAGTCGTGCATGGCAGGGACGTTTTTCGGTTAGAGAGAAGAGGCCCATCTGCTTGTGGGGGACAATGGTGCCGTTCCCTCCCCTTTGATCTCAAAGATGAGGTTCCAACAGTTGCCTCGTGGAAACCCTCATCGCACCTTTCATTCTCGGGATGCTCATCATGGCCTGTCATCCATTTCCACTCCAGGGTATGCTTATTGTTCAACTCATCGAGTTCACGCCATAGGTCAGGGTTCAACACGGGTTTCCCCTGAGATGTCTTCTAACCGTTCTTTTTCCAACTCTTGATCCAAGTGGTAATCCCATCCTTGAGATATTTGGATTCCGTCGTGACAAATCCAACCGACCCAAGAGGTAAAGTCTTCAACGCCTTGATAGCTGCCATCATTTCCATTCTGTTATTTGTGCTATCGCGTTCGCAGCAATAAATGGAGCATATCAAGTCCTGGCCAGGTTCTTGCCTGCCCATCAGATACCGTGCTCAAAGATCGCCCGTTTTCCATCGATTATTTTGGCCCCTCACAGAACAAAAGAGCGGATCTCCAGTGCTGATTATCAACACCTGACTGGAGCTAGCCGCCAGACTGCCAGCCGTGATCCGGACCAGTTGGTCGAATACAGACTGTTCAATCGACATGGGAAAGGACGGGGCATCTACTACATGATCGTTCCCAGAATGCCTCAAAAATGACTCAATTGCCCCACGGCCGAGGGAGACGGATCACCCCATAATTGCCTCAAATGGTTCATCCCGGAGCCTGATGGAAGATGGCTCAAGGGGCCATAAAGGGGCCAAAGGGGCCGTCAGTGAAGTGGAACGGATGGTGAAAACGGCCCGGGCGGTGGTGAGCAGTCTGACAAACGGATGCCGTCCAAAAGACCTCGGGGGAAATGACTCATAAATGGCTCAAATGGCTCACTGCCTTTAGGTGCCAGCCGACAGCGCATCGGATAAAGGGGACAAAAAGGGGACATACCCGCCATGACCACCATCAACCGCTTCTCCTCGAGGCGTCAACGGCTCGACCATGCCTTTCTCTCCGCGAAGCTCATCGGCGCGAAATCGTACAAGCGCATTGCCGGCTATTTCCGGAGCTCGATCTTTGAACTGGTGGGTGAAGAGATTGCGGGGATTCCGCATGTCCGAATCGTCTGTAACAGCGAGCTGGACGCAACGGACGTCTCCGTCTCGAAGCACGTTCGTGAAACAGCCCTGAAGGAGAGGTGGAACGAAGCCCCGGCCGAAGTCGAAGCGCTGCTCCACCGGGACCGGTACCGCAAGCTTCATGAGCTGCTGACCGGCGGCTGTTTAGAGGTTCGCGTAGTACCCAAAGACCGCGTCTTCATTCATGGCAAAGCGGGTGTGATTGAGCTCGCGGACGGCTCCAAGACATG
>JBAQYH010000003.1:0-5608 GCA_049299935.1 Methylobacter sp.
GGCAACCCCCGTCGAAAGCGAGGAGCGCAAGAAACAAGCGGCAACCGGGTCGCCTTTTCTTTGGTTACTTTCTTTTGGCGAAGCAAAAGAAAGTAACTCGCCTTCGGGTGCGAGAACCCGATTCAAATAACGTCGCGGTAGCGACACTTTAATAAAAAAATGTTAATACAATCTAAATTCGAATAACGGCGTAACATCAGATAATAATTTATTGTTAATTTACAGCCTCGACATCACGTAAAAAACATGCCCGCCAATCTGCCTGACAACCTCACCGGAACTCCTTGGCTTGGTGCCGGTGTTCCAGCTATCCGAGTTCCGCACGATGGAATCCTTGCCGTCCATAACCGATTTAGCCAGCGCCGTGTAATGCGTCTTCAGATTACGCGGCGGGGTTAATCGTGACACCCCTGTCAGTTTACATATCGATTTGCCGATACGCTTGGACCGATTTACCGTAGCTTGTCCTACGGCAATAGCGCCTTCGATAGACTCGCCCCTGGATTCTGCATAGATGATCTTGGCCAGGCACCCTTCTTCAGTGGGTTGCGCCGGCATCGGCAACAGGAATGCTATGGTCAGAATTAAGTTGGTCATGTTGAAATTCCTTCTTGTGTCAGTTCTATTAATCCCATGCCATTCCCCTGGATGTCGGATTCGCTCGGGCACTTTTCAACTGAGTCAGATGCTAGACTTTTTGCCGTAAAAAGAAATAGGTGCGAATGCTTATCAAGCCGGGTGCCCCACTCTCTGGCACCGGTTTATTTGGCACTAACAATTTAAGAGCTTCTTTTGAGTTGCGGGTTTACAATGACTCTAACTATTCGGCTTTATTGAAAAATCGCATAACCTTGTATAGCCAGTACTTTCATTTTAGCGAATTGCCGTTTTCCATAGCGACCGATCCGCACTTCATTTATATGAGCCCGCGTCATCAGGAGGGTTTGGCTCACCTTCTGTACGGCATTAATTTTGGCGGGGGCTTTGTTGCTTTAACCGGCGAAGTCGGCACCGGCAAGACGACACTTTGCCACTGCCTGTTGCAGCAAATTCCCCAAAATATAGATATTGCCTTGATCTTGAATTCAAAGCTGAATGCGATCGAATTATTGGCGACCATCTGCGATGAATTGGGCATCATCTATGACAAAAACCGGCAGTCGTTAAAAACCCTGATCGACCGTTTAAACCGGCATCTGCTCGCCGCCCATGCCAACGGCAGGCGTACGGTTTTGCTGATCGATGAAGCGCAGAATTTAAGCATGGAAGTGCTGGAGCAAATCCGCCTGCTGACCAATCTGGAAACCAGCAAAACAAAATTACTGCAAATTATTCTGGTCGGCCAGCCGGAATTGAAAGAACTGCTGAAACGGAAGGATTTGCGCCAGTTGAATCAGCGCATCACTGCCCGTTATCACCTGTTGCCGTTATCGCTGGATGAAACCCGGGCTTATATTCGTCATCGGTTGGTCGTTTCTCACGGCCATCCCGAGATTTTTAAAGAAGGCGCGATACGCAAAATTTACAAACTTTCTTCAGGCATCCCCAGAGTGATTAACATCCTCTGCGACCGCGCCCTGCTCGGTGCCTACTCAACCGACACGCATGTGATTACGCCTAAGATCGTTAGCGATGCCGCCCGTGAAACGCTGGGGATTGCTGATGAAAGACATGCTCGCTTGGGCGCGTTATCAGGCCTGCTGCTTCTGGCTGGTATTGCCGCGGGCGTTTATCATTGGTCCAAGATAAGTTATCAAGTCCCGGTTAATTTGGCGACAATCTATCCTACCCAAACAAAACCTGAAATCATCAGCCAACCCCAGCTGCCGGTTCCTGTTGAAAAAACCAACCCCGCTCCTGTTGCCGAAACAACAACGTTTCATGACTGGATCGATAATCCCGAGTATTCATTAAATGCCGCATTAATCGGCGCGCTGAATATCTGGGGCAAGCCCATCCCTGAAAGTCATCAGGTTGATTGCCATTACGTTGAAACATCGGGACTGCGTTGTATGTTCGGCAAAGCCGAATGGAAAGATCTGCTGGCACTGAATCGTCCGGCCATATTGGAATTCTCGTTGACGGGCAAAGAAAAGTACCATGTCTTGCTGACCGGATTAGGGCAAAACCAATCGATCATTCATTTTAAAGATAATATGGCCTTTCCGGTAGCGGATGCGTTGAAGTATTGGAACGGTTATTATTTAATACTGGAACCGCCGCCCGTCCCGGATGGCAAATTGATATACCGCCGCCAGACATCGGATGATGTATTATGGGTGCGGCATCTGTTGTCTAGCGCCGGCGGAAAAATTGAAGCGGTAGAGCGGCCGCGTTTTTTTGATGACGCGTTAGTCGCCGGTGTTGTGAATTTTCAACATCAGCACCGATTACCGGAAGACGGCAAGGTAGGAAACAAGACGATGACTCATCTTAAAACGGTAGCGCGCATGCTTGACTCTCCTCACTTAGAAATAACCGATTAATCATGTCTTTTATTCTAAATGCCTTACGTAAATCAGAGCAGGAAAGGCAGACTCGACAGCCTGAGAATGTAACGGACAGAATTCTTCTGCCTCAGCCGCCGCAAAACCGCAGCAATACAGCGAAATTCATTGCTTTTCTTTTTATCGTTAATATATTGATTATTACCGGCTTCATCTGGTTTATCCGAAAGGACTTGCTGTCGACGCCCGGCACAACAGCGCAAGCTGTTTCCCCGCCCCTACCGGCACAGGAAACAAAGCTTGAGCCTAAACCGGCACCCAAAGCAAAAGCCGGCACAATCTCCATTGCGGAATTGATTGAGGGGGAAAAGCCGGAACCCGCTCCGTCACCGGTTCCCACAAAAAAACCGGCGCCCGAGCCTATTAAGCAACCCGTTATGGTCAGCAAACCACTGCAGCCGATACAATCCATGCCTGCTGTCAAAATTCAATCGGATGCACCGGTAACGATACCTGAAAAAGAAGACATACCCTTTTTAAACGACCTGCCTTTCGAATTTCGCCAGACGCTACCGAAGTTCACCGTCAATGTATTCGTCTATTCACGGCAACCTGAAGAACGCTTTGTGATGATCGATATGGTCAAGTACAAAGCGGGACAGCAAATAAAAGACGCAATGGTACTGAAAGAAATTCTTCCAGACAGCCTGGTCGTTGTTTACCAAAACAAGGTTTTCAAGATTAAGAGGCCGTAAAACGGTTCTATGACTAATATTCAAAAGCCCTGACTTATGAAAAATTATCAGTTGCCCATGTAAAGAATTTTGTCCGTTGCTATTTTCAGAACCTTATCTTTTGGAAAAAAAATCAGCTTAGTATCGTCATACTTTGCATAAAAATCTTTCTGGTTAATAACCTCAATTAAATCTTTTTCAACGACACCTATCTTTACCGTTACATTATTAATAATAAGTTTGTAAGATTTATTATCCTTATTAAAGTAAACGCCTAAATAAATATCGATAGGATCGGGATAACTCTTGCCGACATCTAAAGGGCTTCCATCAATTACACAGCCGTATAATATCCCCGTAATCCTGCCGTCCAGTTTATCCGGTTTACCATAAATAGGATTTTGTGAAATATCAGGTTCCATGTTTCCACCCGTTCCACCAGCCTTTTTTGCCGCTTCAGCCGCCTCTTTGGCCTTTTTAGAATCGGCCGATTCTTTTATCAATTTCTTTTCCCCTGCGGTATAAGTTTTTATATCTTTCAAAAATTTATCCAGCGGCTCCGGCGGGGATTTTGTTTTGTCATTGGCAGCTGATTTCAGATCCTCAGTATTTACCTCATTAAGCGCTTCTTTCAGTTCCGCAATCCTCTCAGCCGTTAGTAAAACCCAGGGGCCTGCACCTCTTTTCAAGGTGAGCTCCAGCAAGGCATTGAATTTATCGGCTCCTATTTCTTCAACTAATTTTATTATCGCCTGACGTTCAGGAGTAAGTTTCCCCGGTCCGTCGCCGGATTCGCTGCAATCCAATTTAAACTCGCCGGTATTTATCGCTATTGGGGCAAAAAGCGGATCGAACCCCGCCGGCACCGGAATATACTCATTAGCCGTCGTTACAATTTTTGCGGCAACTTCAGCGGGGAAATTCCGGACAAGATCAACATTTGAAATAACCGGTTCATATACTTTTTTAGTAAACCAGCAGGTTTGCATCAACCAGGCAAATGCTGCCTGTAACGCTGAAATAGCCAAGTTCCATAGACATCCCACAGCGGGAGGTGACGCACAGGCCAGTAAACGGACACCCCATTCCACTAAAGTAGCAATAGAGCTCAGGGTGTCGGCAATAGCTTCGAATTTCTCCAGTTTTTCAAAAAATTCCAGCTTATCCCCAAAAAATCTTTTTATTAGCTCGTCCTCTTTTGCTTCAATAATTAGCTGATACTTTTCCTTTAATTCTTCAAATTCCTGAATTTTTGCTTTTGCATCATCCGGAGTGACCATGTCTATCAGCTTTTTGATATTACTGAAAATACCTTCCTTGAGTGAATCGACCAGCTTATCCAGCACTTGTTCAACTACCCAAGCTCCTACCATTTTGAAAATTTTAAAAACGACTTTCGCCGCCGCTTTCACCCAGCTACCGAACGAAGTACTGCCGACGCGCTTGGCAACTTTCTGTACTTTCTCTTTTATATTTTTGGCGAACCCATGAACTTTTATAAAAACAAAATCAAACTTCTCCCTGAGCCATCCATAGATACCGCCGAATTTTTTCCAGTGCTTAATCTTTGCCAATCCTTTGCCTCTTTCCGTTACCTCACCTGGAACCGGCACTTTTGAGCCGGTTCTGTCATTTAGATCTACGAGGGCTTCTGCAACTTGCACTTTTTGCACTTCGCCCTTGTCGGCCAAAAAACTTTCCGCATCATTTCTCCATGGGGTATAGGACTTTTTCTTCCAATCTTCGTCTTTGAATTTTTCGTCTTTCCGCTGTATATGAGCAGTATTCAGTTTTTTCAAATGGAGCGTTTTTGGAGGAATATTATTAAGCCGCTTGGGACTTATGCTTGTAGCTCCTGCTGAAATTAAGGGTGGAATGACATCGGTATTTAACCGGTTCAATACCTGGTTTACTTTTCCGCTACCCGTGCTTGATGGGATATTTTCAGGTATCCACTCATAAGACCAAATACCGGGTTCATTGTCTTTATAAACGAACAAACTCCCGACTAACCCGGAATCCGGTACTACTTTTCCTGTAACGTCATATACGGCAAGACGGTTTCTAGCTATGCCCGTTCCGGGGTAGCTCAGCTTGGAAGGAATAGTAAGCGAGGACATTTTTGTAACCCCTACATTCCAGGATTTTGCTCCGTCGGTTTCCCCAGGATTGCCGGTTAGATAGCTGGTCGTTTTCTTGGCGGTATTTTCAATTCCTTGTATGTAATTGGATAACTGTCCTCTACCCAAAATCACTTCAGCCGACCCTCCTGGTTTAAGGTCGCCCAACTGAATACCGGTAGGCGCAGAATCTATTTTTTTAATTTTTGGGCTGCGGGTAGTCCCTTGAGGAGCAGAATCCTTGTTATGGTTGTATGAGCCTCCGCCAAAATCCAATTTCTTATCTTTGGTAAGAAAAGAAGGATTT
>JBAQYH010000004.1:0-8361 GCA_049299935.1 Methylobacter sp.
CATTATCCGCATAACCTCCTTTTTAACCGCTTTACTCTTTGCCGGTTTTATAATCGTTCATGGTTATTCCTGGTTTGCCTGGATAACGATTGCCTTTGGCATTTTTTGGAACTCCACGTTGCCGCAATTCGAAGCGGTAACCTTATATCATTTAAAAGACCAAGCGCATCGCTACAGCCGGATAAGGCTGTGGGGATCTATCGGTTTTATCGTCGCGGTGCTGGGCGTAGGCCGGCTATTGGATGTCCTGTCGCCCGATATAATCCCGGCCGTGGTTACCTCATGGATGACGCTGATTTGGCTGGTCAGCTTGACGACGCCGGCGACTCGGGCGATCAGTCACGCGGCTGCCGGCATCGGCATCCTGCAAATCATAAAAAGACCGGAAGTGCTGGCGTTTCTGCTGGCTAGTATGTTGTTACAGTTCGCCCATGCGCCGTATTACGTTTTTTATTCGATCTACCTGAAACACTATCAGTACTCGGCAAGCCTGACCGGGTTTCTTTGGGCGCTGGGTGTGTTTGCCGAGATTGTTTTATTTATTTACATGCGCCGTGTGTTGAAGCGGTTTTCCCTGAGGGCGATTTTGCTGGCCAGTAGCCTGTTGTCGATAGTTCGCTGGTTGATTATTGGCTGGTGCATCGATTATTTTTGGGTATTGGTCTTTGCCCAACTGCTACACGCGGCAACCTTTGCCGGCGTTCACGTCTCCGCTATTCACTTGGTTCATCAGTATTTTGGCGACCGGCATCAGGGTAAAGGCCAAGCGCTCTACGCCAGTTTAGGTTTTGGTCTGGGCGGAATGCTGGGCAGTTACTTCAGCGGTTATTATTGGGACTCATTGGGCGCGGAGTTCGTCTATTCAATGGCGGCGGTTGTTTGTAGCATTGCTTTTGTGATCGTTTATATCTGGGTTGGACGGGAAAGTTCTCAAGATAAGGCGGTCTTAGGTTAAAATAGCGCCGGGTTACGTTAGCCCGACCTGCAATTTTTTGGGAAATAATGTGTTTGAAATCATAAAAAGCGGCGGCTGGATGATGCTGCCAATCGTACTGTGTTCTATTGGTGCCATGGGCATTATTGCGGAACGTTTTTGGTCCTTGCGTAGAAAGAAAATTATACCGCCTGAGTTGGTTGCCCAGGTATGGCGACTGTCCCGCGACAAGAAGCTGGATGACGCGACCTTGCGGCACTTGAGAAACAGCTCCCCGCTAGGCTGCATTTTGGCCGCAGGCCTTGCCAACAGCCATCACGGCAGGAAATTCATGAAGGAATGCATTGAGGAAACCGGCCGCAGGGTCGTGCATGACCTGGAACGCTTCCTCAACACCTTGGGGACTATCGCGGCAGTCAGCCCCTTGTTGGGTTTATTGGGTACCGTATTCGGCATGATCGATATTTTCGCTTCGCTTTTGCAGCATGGCGCCGGCAATCCCGCCGTTTTGGCCGGCGGCATCTCGGTGGCGTTGATCACTACGGCGTCGGGTTTAGCCGTGGCCATCCCCAGCCTGGTTTTTCATCGTTATTTTGAAAGACTGGTCGATGAATACGTAGTCACCATGGAAGAAGAAGCGTTAAAGCTGGTTGATATTTTGCACGAAGACCGGAAAACGTCCTGATGAAGTTCCAACGTAAAAAAAGGGAAAATGTCGATATTACGTTGATCTCAATGATCGACGTGCTGTTTGTGTTGCTGCTGTTCTTCATGGTTTCCACAACCTTTAGCCAACATACGGAAGTCAATATCAAGCTTCCGGAGGCGGAAGGAACAGAGGCTGAGGAGCACCCCAAAACAGTCTCCCTGGTGATCGATGCGGACGGCATTTACTCCCTGATCGGTGATGACGGCCAGCCCCATCAATTAACCGATCAAAACAGGGCGGGCTTGAAACAGGAATTGAGCAAACTCGCCGAAAATTCAAAAGATGTCCCTTTTATCATTAACGCCGACGACAAAACGCCTAACAAAGCGGTCATGACTGCTCTGGATATTGCCGGTCAGGTGGGGTTCAGCCATATCACTTTTGCAACGCTGCATCCGGCCGAATAGCCATGAAAAAAAACTTATCCCGATGGTTGGTGGACATCTGGTACAAAGACCCGTTTATCGGCGCGTGGCTGATGCCGCTGGGTTTTTTATTCAGTGATTTCGTTAAGTTCAGGAAATTTCTGTACCGGATTGGCGCGTTAAAAAAACACAGCCTGCCGGTTCCGGTTATCGTGATAGGCAATATTACCGTAGGCGGCACCGGCAAAACGCCGTTGATTATCTGGCTGGCCGAGTTGCTTAAAAGTGAAGGTTATAAGCCCGGCATTATCAGTAGAGGCTACGGCGGGCAAGCTGAAGTCTGGCCGCAATGGGTAGCTGCAAACAGCACTGCGGAACAGGTCGGCGATGAAACCTTGCTGACCGCCAATCAAACCGGCTGCCCGATGGCCGTGAGCCCGTTGCGGGCAGATGCCGCCAGACTGCTGCTTGAAAAATCGGACTGCAATGTCATTTTATCCGACGACGGCCTGCAACATTACGCGCTGAACCGGGATATTGAGATTGCCGTGGTCGATGGAGAAAGGCGCTTCGGCAACGGCTATTGCCTGCCGGCAGGGCCGCTACGCGAACCGATAGACAGATTGCAGAGCGTCGATTTTATCGTCGTGAACGGGGAAAAAGCGGAAGACAACGAGTTTTCGATGCAAATCACCGGTAATACCGCTGTCAACCTCGTCACCGGGGAAGAAAAAAAGTTGCATGAGTTTAAGGCAACCGGCTGTCATGCCTTGGCGGGCATCGGCAACCCCGACCGGTTTTTTAAATTGCTGGAATCAGCCGGTTTGGCCTGTAAGACACACAGCTTCCCGGATCATTATAAATTTCAGTCCGGCGACATCTCGTTCCCTGGTTCCGAACCGGTATTGATGACCGAGAAGGACGCGGTAAAGTGTATGGCGTTTGCAGGCAGCCAACATTGGTATATCCCGGTCAAAGCCGTTCCTGAGGCAGGTTTTGCCGCGCGGTTATTAACTCTGTTGCGAGAAAAAATAAAACCTTACCAGGTAAAAGTAAAATAACAAGGTAATTCGGTTACATTAGGCCGGCAGCTTGAGTAATCAGCCTTTGCTTGATTGAGCATAAGTATCTACACAAGTGCGCTTGAGGGATAAATCCGCCGGAGCGGGTTTGCCTTCTTGGCGCAAAATATCAACCTGTTTTGCAAAAAAATAGGGTCCCCGGTAACTGTTGGCTATTTAATGGTCTTCGTCATCCGGAATGCCGGTATCTACGTTTTTCGTGCGGTTGTTTTACTGGCTTTGATGGTTGGAAAGTCTAGGCAGCATCAGTATGGCTTGGAGGCCTAAAGGTTGTGCGTTTTTTAGCACTAGACTACCACCATGCGCCTGCGCGATATTACGAGCGATGCTTAGTCCAAGACCCGTACCGCCACTGTCCCGATTTCTGGACCCTTCCAGCCGGTAAAAGGGTTCAAAGACTTGTTCGAGTTGTTCTTCCGGGATTCCAGGTCCCTGATCGCCGATAATGAGGGTCAGTTGATTATCGTTGTCTTGGATTTGAATCGTGGCGCTTTGTCCATATTTGATGGCATTGTCAATCAGGTTGTTGATGCAGCGTTTCAACGCCATGGGTTTGCCGGGAAAAGGAGACAGCGCGGTACCAAGAATGTTCACCTTATGCTTCATTTCCCATGCGTCCTCTTGCAGACTTTCCAGCAAAGCCATGATGTCTAGCGGCTGCACGGTTTCTTGTTGATCAACGCCGCGCATAAAATCCAGCGTGGCAATCACCATGCTTTCCATTTCATCAAGGTCATTTTCGAATTTCCCGCGAAGAAAGGGATCGTCCAGCAATTCAGTGCGCAAACGCAGCCTAGTGATGGGTGTCTTCAAATCGTGCGATATGGCCGCCAGAAGCCGGGTGCGGTCTTGAATGTACCGTCCCAACCGGGTTTGCATGGTATTGAACGCATGGGCGGCACGGATGACTTCTGCGGGACCGCTTTCGTCCAAGGGCGCGCGATGAATATCCTTTCCCAGCTCTTCGGCGGCATTCGCTAACCTTAGCAAAGGACGTGTCACCCAACGTACCGCGATAAGAGACAATCCAAGCACGGAGCTTACCAGTATCAATAATTGCAACAGCATGTGCGAAGGCCAGGATACGGTTTCATCAGCCAGGCGAAACTGAATATCGACACGAAAACCATCCTGTAAATGCACCTGAGCCCGGAATGATTGCGGATCGGTTCCACTGGTACGGATGTTTGGCGAGTAATCGGGGCCAAGTAAATCGTGTAGCGCCGGACGGAGAAATGGATTAGGCAAATCATTCCGCCAATCGCCCGGCATGGTTTCGGCATCGCCTTTTTCCAAGGCGACGTGAAAATCGGATTGTCGAAATATGTCGGCAATCTGCTTTCTTGAATCGCTGTTGACGGCATCCAACAATGTCACGATGTCCCTGATTCGTTGCGCGGCCATTAAGCTGTTGGCACGGGCAACCGTCCGGCTACGTTCGTGCCGGTGTATCGTCATGCTCAGCAGTTGCGCCACAATCAGTCCTGTCAACAGAACCCAAACCATACGGCCGAAAAGCGAACGGGGGGCTATGAAACTCATGGTTCAAAATCTACTGATGTTGCCAACACATAACCCTCGCCACGCACTGTTTTGATAATGCAAGCTTCCTTGGCGTCATCGCGTAGGCGTTGACGCAGCCGACTGACTTGTACGTCGATACTGCGGTCGAAAGGTTCCGTATCACGCCCTTGAGTGAGGTCGAGCAGTTGATCGCGGCTCAGCACGCGATTGGGATGCTCAAGAAAAATTTTGAGCAAGCGATATTCCGCGCCGCTTAAGGCCACTACCAATCTATCCCCGGCAACGAGATGGCGAGCGACGACATCAAGCTTCCATTCGCCAAAGCGGATGTAGCGGGTATCTTCGACGGAACGGTTTTCCGGAAAAACCTGAGCCCGGCGTAAAACACTTTTAATGCGAGCCAGCAATTCGCGCGGATTAAACGGTTTGGCTAAGTAATCGTCCGCGCCCATTTCCAGGCCGACAATCCGATCCGTTTCATCGCCGCGTGCCGTCAGCATAATGACCGGTATATTCGAGTGCGCACGGAGATTGCGGCACAAGACTAAGCCATCTTCTCCCTGCAACATCAGATCAAGTACCACTAAATTAATTTGTTCGCGGTCCAGCACAGCCGTCATGCCTTTGCCGTCTGCCACTCCTGTTACCTGATAGCCGTTTTTGCGCAAATAATCGCTTAACAGATCGCGAATCTCGGCGTCGTCATCGACAACGAGAATATGGGTAAACGCCATATCAGTATCCCAAGCGTTTAATTGTTTCAAAAGGTAACAAATGGGTCATGTTGTCATTGTGTGTTACAAAAAAGACGTTTCGTGAAAAATCCCGGTTACAAGGCCGTGATTAAATAGCTTTCGTTCGAGTAGGATCGCACTATCTATCATTATACTGGAGAAAATTCATGTCATTTGCCAAACAACTTATTTCCCTGTTTGCCGCCGCCTTGCTCGGCCTGGCGCTACCCCAATCGGCCTTTGCTCAAGCGGCGAGCCCGGAGCGGTTAAATGAAGTTACTCAGCGCGGCATGCATGTTATGCCTTTCGATCTTAAACAAACCCAACACATTTTTAACAAAACAGAGACCGGCGGCTTACAACAGGTTATCGTCAGAAACCCGCCCAATACGCAACAAGTCGAGTTGATACGTCAACATCTCAGCAAGATTGCTCAGGAGTTTACCCGTGGAGACTTCTCCAATCCGGCGAAAATCCACGGTGAGGGTATGCCGGGCTTGGCGGAATTGCGTAAGGCTGAGCCTGGACAGCTGCACGTTGACTATAAAGAGCTTGAGAATGGCGCCGATATTACTTACTCTTCGACGGAACCGGGCTTGATCGACGCCATTCATCGCTGGTTCGACGCCCAACTGGCCGATCATGGCCCGGATGCCATACCGGGACATCCTCACGGCGCCATGCATAATATGCACAACATGCATAAGCAATAACCTAACCGCTTCAGGAAACTCATGACCCTTCAGACCCGAACAATTAGCGTAACAGGAATGCACTGTCGCGGCTGCGAAGCCGCGATTGAATCGGCTGTCAATGAACTCGAAGAAATCCGCTCGGTGCGAGCGGATTTCGCCAAGGAAAAGGTCAAGGTTACCTGGGATGACTCAAAGACCGGTCTTGCCGAAATTTTCCGGGCCATTGAGGACAAAGGCTACGCCTGCGTGCCAACGCTTTTGCCCGGCTCCCGGCAGTCGAAACTGAAATCATTCCTCATGGTATCTTTGGGCTTAGCCGGGATAGCCGCACTGCTGGTGCTCGGCGCACTGCTCACGCAAGGCCGGCCCCATATACCACGTTTCGATCAGGGCGTAAGCTACGGCTTGCTGTTCGTCACCGGCTTATTGACCGGATTTCATTGCATCGGGATGTGCGGCGGTTTCGTGATCGGTTATGCGGCGCGGGAGTCTCAGCGGGAAAACCCTTCCTATGTCATGGCGCACCTGAAGTACGGTATCGGCAAAACATTGTCCTATACCGCCATGGGGGCGGCATTCGGTTTGCTGGGATCGATCATTACCTTCACGCCTTATCTGCGCGGCATTGCCCAGCTCGTGGCGGGTGTTTTCCTGATCCTGTTCGGACTGAGCAATCTCACCGGCTTCCGGTTTTTCAGGGTGTTCAGCCTACGCATGCCGTCTTTTTTGTCGCGCTTCGTTTTCGTTGAGTCCGGAAAAACCGGCAGCCCATTTGCGATTGGTTTGTTGACCGGCTTGATGATCGGTTGCGGTCCCTTGCAAGCTATCTATGTGCTGGCGGCGGGGACTGGCAGTATGGTGGAAGGCGCCAAGATGTTATTTGTCTTTGGCGCCGGAACCTTACCCGTCTTGTTGAGTTTCGGGGCAATGACCAGCTTGATTTCCCGCAAAGTCAGCCAACGGCTGGTCGCCTTATCCGGCGTCATCGTCATCGTCCTCGGATTGATGATGTTCAACCGAGGGTTAAGGTTGACCGGTTCAGGGTATGACCTTCAATCGCTGATACAGGGTGTTTCGAGTTTTCACTTATGATCGGTTATTGCCCTGATCTTTGGCTGAAATTCAGGCCGGTTCCGGTGACGGCGCTCACGGTCTACGCAGTGAGGCGATGGGGCCGACGCCATCAAAGCCGGACAATTTCGATAATGTCGAGCTTAGGCGACGAGTCGCACTCGATCTTAGGGTAACCATCATCTTTCGCCGCACTTACAGCGTTTTCGAATTCAGTTAGGAACGGGCATGAAACAACTTGAGCATTTGATTCTCCTCACCCCAACCCTCTCCATCAGGAGAGGGAGCAAGTTGCCGAAGTTATTTCGAACGTATTCCTTAGTTACTAAAGGCGTGACGGGAGTGCAAGCTTTACCTACAGGGATGTAGGTAAGGGGCGTGAGCAGGAGCGGAAGCTTCGCTTGCCAGCGCAGGCGACAGTGACAACGACATAGCCATTTAACTGTGTAACTAATTTAAATTGAAGCACTATAAAAAGTACGGCATATGACGCAATAAAATGCGTTAAATAACATGGTTTTTTTATTCTCTTGTATAAGGGAATAATTATATTCTAATGTTTCAATAGATTGCGATTTGGCATGTTTTGTGCCCGTGTTTATTAATTCCTCTGGAATTTTCCAGCTATTTTTCCAACTTTAGAAAAACAAAAAATGAAAAACTCCACTTTATTCATTCCACCCTATTTTCCTAAAAAGCCCATTGCCAACGCAGTTAGCGCACAAGTCCGTTATGGCGGAATTATCGGCGTATTGCCGTTGTGTCTGGCAACTTCGGTAATGGCCGCCGAAAATCATCAGGATCAACCCGCGGAACAAAACGCAGTCGTATTAGAAAAAGTGATCGTCACCGGCAAGTTTCCCAGTGTTAAAAATTTGGGCGCTTCCGAAATGGAGGCCGATATTCTCGACAGCAAACGCGCGGCGGTCAGCGATACCGCAAAATTACTGGAAGATACGCCGGGCGTCAGTTTGTACGGTGCCGGCGGCGTGTCGAGTTTGCCGGTGATTCATGGCCTGAACGACGACCGCGTCAAGATTGACATTAACGGCATGACCCTAACCTCGGCTTGCGCCAATCATATGAATCCGCCGCTTTCTTATATCGACCGCAGCAATATCGGCAAAATTACCATTTTATCCGGGGTAACGCCGGTCAGTTTGGGGGGGGACAGTATCGGCGGCACGATCTCGGTACAAACGCCTGATCCGGTGTTTGCCGAGCCGGGTAAGGATATTTTGCTGGAT
>JBAQYH010000005.1:0-1905 GCA_049299935.1 Methylobacter sp.
GCCCTTTGCAGGCGGCATGCCGTTGCACGAACTGGAAGCCGGCTTTGCCAAAAATGTCGAACGGATCAGGAACAAGCTGGGCGGCCTGGAATGCGATAATATTAAAAATATGTTGAGCCTGTCGTTCCAATTCGATGCGCTGAACGAAGACTGCACCGACGCTTATCTGGACTGGATTGAGCGACTGCTGACGCACTATTACGACAAACTTTATATCCATTCCTTGTCTTTAAAATCGCGGAAGACCTTGTTTAAAGGCACCTGGCAGGACTGTCTGGATTTTTTAGTCGATTCCGAAGAAAGGACATCTCAGCAATAGTTTGATCTGTAGGAAAAAGATGGTCCACGAAAGACACGAAAAGCACGAAAAACTTTGTAACAAGATTCTTCCGACTGTCTTTTTCGTGTCGCCTAGAGGCGCCTACTTTTGGCTTTCGTGATTTTCGTGGACGATTCTTTAGATTCATTATTGGAAATCACTTTAATATCTTAGCATTATGAATAATAGCTCAACGCCCATCGTTTCAGACCTGGTTTTGCTCGGCGGCGGGCATGCCAATATCCAGGTCTTGAAAATGCTGGCCATGAACCCGATCGGCGGGCTTAGGATCACCCTGATATCCGACCAAACGCATTCGCCGTACTCCGGCATGATACCCGGCTACTTGGCGGGCTATTATTCCTATGAAGAATGCCATTTCGATTTAAGGCGCATCTGCGAGGAACTCGGCCAGCGTTTTATCAAGGCCAAAATCATCGGCATCGATCCGCAACTAAAAAAAATCCGGCTGGAGAACAGGGCGGAAGTCAGTTACGACTGCGCATCCATTAACGTCGGCATAGCGCCTAAAAACATAGAACACTCATCGGACGAAGCGGCTTTAAAGCTGATCCCGCTTAAGCCGATTTCCAGGTTTATCGCATATTGGGACCGGCTGATGGCCGACCTGAAAGCCTATAAAGGTAGCGATTCGCTACAGATTGCGGTAGTTGGCGCCGGTGCATCCGGCGTTGAAATCTCGATTATCCTGAAAATGTTGATCGACCAGAATAGCTGGAATGCCGAGGTGAACCTTATCCACCGGCATGAATTCCTGGTTTCGGCAAAAGACCATTCGGCCCAAAGAAAGCTGTCAAAAACGCTCGAAGAGCTGGGCATAAAAGTCCTTAAAAACACCCAGGCGCTAAAAGAACAGGAAAACGGCTTGGTGCTTGAAGACGATCAAGGGTTAATCCAGTCTAAAGATTTTTACCGGGTGCTGACCGCTACCGAAGCTTCCGCGCCGCAGTGGTTTAAACAATCGGGCCTTCCGGTGAACCCGGACGGTTTTGTAAAGGTCACCGGAAATTTGCTGGTTGAGCATGAACACGACCTGTTTGCGGCCGGGGATTGCATACACTTTTTGCCGTTCCCGTTGAAAAAAGCCGGCGTTTACGCGGTGCGCCAAGGCATGGTGCTTGAGCACAATATCCGCGCCTATTTCACCGGAAAATCCGCGTTAAAAACCTTTCATCCCAAGAAAAACGTGCTGTCTTTAATCACCATAGGCGAGCGCAAAGCCCTGGTTCATCAGGACAGCGCATCCATCCTCAGATGGATGTGGCCTTCATTGTTGTGGACGGTTAAAGACGGGATCGACAGGCGTTTTATGAAGCGGTTTCAGGCCAGGACTTTCGGCGCAAAGCCCCGGCATTTTGATAAAGCCATGCCGGTGCCCAAGACCACGCTGGTTCCTGAAGATTGGGAAAGCAATACCTGCGGCGGCTGCGGCAGCAAGCTGGCGGCTTCCACGTTAACGCTGAGCCTGAATAAACTGGACATCCCCAATGACGACGCCGTTTTGCTGGGCGTTAAGGATGGCGAAGACTGCGCGTTGACCCGTCTTTCCGAACATACCCTGTGCC
>JBAQYH010000006.1:0-4138 GCA_049299935.1 Methylobacter sp.
TAGCGCCAATCCTTTATCCATCGGATCGTTAACGCCCACTCCCTGAACGATGGCGTTGGCTTTGCTTAGTAAAATATCACCTTCAACCTTGTAAATCATAGCACTCTCCTTTTACAGTTTTATTGAACATGCAATTCCATTATCCTAGGGAAGCGCTGAACATATTGATTCCATTCATCCTGAGCCTGTCAATGGATTTAATCAGCGCTTCCTTAGAAAAATCATTTAAACATTCCCCCCACACACCGCTTTCGACAAACTCACAACAAACTTCGACAGGCTCATCACGAACGGATTCCATACGTTCCAGATGATTTATTTAGTACCTCTAACAATCACTGCCCGCTTTTCCAAATAGAAAACAATAACCAAATCCCCCCCATCGTGGCAAACGAGTATCCCAAAAACCCAAACGCCGGTAAGCCGAATAATTCCGGCCCGCCTTTGACCGTCGAAATAATGGAAGAGCCGATAATCAACGCGGCGGTCACGATGCCCATGGTTAACCGGCTGATCGCATTATCGATATGATTAACATACATGTCGAGACGCCTGACGGTAATATCCACCTGAAAGGCCCCTTTCCTTGAGGCGCGAAGCAGTTTACGCAGGTCTTTGGGCAAGCTGGATAAAAGATCGGCGAGGCTGACCAGGTTACGCCATCCCCGTTTGGCAATGGCCTCCGGCCTGTAACGCTCCATCATGATTTTCTCGATATAGGGCGCGGCAAAAACCAGGGTATTGAATTCCGGGTTAAGATGCCTGCCGAGACCATCCAGGGTAATATAAGCTTTAACCAACAAGGCGAGATCGGCAGGCAATATCAGCTTATGATCCCTTAATATCGCCATCAGGTCGCTCATCATCGCGGTGAGGCTTAAATCCTTCAGCGCCAGCGAGCTGTATTGATCGACAAAGGCTTCTATCTCAATGATCAGCACTTGTTCGTCGGTATAAATATTGTCCGACCAGTCTTCAAGTATCTCTACCACTTTAATGGGGACGTGATTGGTCATGCCGTACAACAAGCTGACGACCTGCTCCCTGCGCTCATCGGTTAAGCGGCCGACCATACCGAAATCGATAAATGCCAGTTTGTTATCCTCCAGATAAAACACGTTACCGGCATGCGGGTCTGCATGAAAAAAGCCGTCTTCCATGATCATCTTGATGACTGCATGAGTGCCGCGGTCGGCCAGCAGTTTCCGATCCAGTCCCGCTTGGTCGACTGCCGCAAGATCCCTGCCCTGAATGCCTTGAATATATTCCTGTACATTGAGCCGTTCACAGGTCCATTGCCAATAGACGCCAGGAATCTTGATGTTCAGGTCATCGGCCAAATTGGCGGCTACCCGTTCTGAATTCCTGCTCTCGGCGGCCAAATCGAGTTCCCGGCGTAACGACTGGTTAAACTGGCGAAGGACTTCTTTCGGGTGAAACCGGCGAATCTCCGGCGATTCGGATTCGGCAATATCGATAATGCGCTGCAAAAGGCGCAAGTCGGCCTCAATGATTTTGCGCAGGCCGGGCCTGCGAATCTTTAAGATAACCGGCGTTCCGTCCTTGAGTACGGCTTTATGAACCTGGGCAATCGAAGCCGCTGCCAGGGGTTGTCTTTCGACAGTTGCAAAGAACTCTTCGATACTGCCGCCCAGGTCTTCTTCAAGCTGGGGCAGCAGCTCTTCAAAGGGCATCGGCGGCACTTGGTCCTGAAGTTTTTCAAACTCGGCAATATAATGGGGCGGGAATAAATCAACGCGCGTCGCAAGGATTTGTCCCAATTTAATGAAGGTAGGCCCCAACTCTTCCAGTACGCGGCGGATGCGTTGCGGCGTATCGAGTATCACATACTCTTCCACATGCTGCCAATGCAGCACCCGGCCTGCACGTTCCAGTGCTTTGCCTATCCCCAAGCCCTGAACAAAGCTGCCGAATCCATAACGGATCAATACCGATGCAATTTCTTGAGCCCTGCCCAAATCCCTGGCTGCGTTTAGCATTTCCCAGAACATGCTGTACTGCCGGATTTTATTTTTTGGAATGCGGCTGTAGACTCTCTGCAATGCCCAATAAAATACCGCTGCCTATTTTCGCCAGAGCGGACGTTGTGGCTACCGTACTGGATACGATGATGTCCGCACTGATCTTCGGCAAGTCTTTCAGCGAGTCCAGGGCGATTAAAGTCTGTTCGCCGACTGCCGTTCCGCTTTGCCGCGAGTGGGAAATAAAATCATGCACAATGTCGGTAACGACCTGACTACTGCTTTTGGCGACTTTCTCCAGGGTATCGAGAAACAAACCTTCCATAGCCTGTATATCTTTGACGGCACCGTTAAGATCATGCCCGGAATACTCATTGACCTTTGAAGCCGCTTCTTCAATAGCCAATGTTGAGGCTTCCGCCGCAATCGCCAGCGCATCATCCAATGCCGTGACGGCCTGATTAAAGACCTCTCTGCCATGTTCACCGTAGCTGGACACGCCCTCATTAATGCCGTTAATCACCGTTTCGGTAACGTTTTTGATATTGTCCATATCCAATTGGCGCGCTGTCAGCGCTTTCAGGGTTATATCCTTGACTTGCTGATGGACATCGGCTCCTGATTTGACGGCTACCCGGACGGCATCTTTAACGTCTTGTTGTTGAGCTGTTTCAGTCATGGTCGTTCTCCAAATCAATATAAAAAAATTGCAGGAAGGATGCGCTGTAGGTGAAACATCCCAGAGTTACTTTTCTTAGTGCTTTTCGTGGTGAGTATCCAAACCGGTTGCAGTTAAAATCATAGGCTATCGGCAGTATTTAAGGTATCCGATTCGCCATTGAGGCTGAAGCATTTTTTCCTGGCCGAAACCGGCGCATAGATAAAATCGCTATAAGGGGCTTTTTCTTGATCAACGGTAGTTAATTTATGTCTTTCTACCATCCAGCGCCGGTGAAAATAGTCTAAAAAAAGGTCCGGCATGTTCCACTGTTCCGATTCAAAAAAGTAGCGGGTATCGTTTTTCAATTCAGACTGCCAATGCAAATAAGGCATTCTGCCTATCGGCTCGGACAAGTAAAAGCTGTTAAATATTTCCAGGACCTTTAACTTCTTGCGAAGAACCATAAACAAAGGCGTGCTGGGTAAGTTATCGTAATCGTAGGCAAATACGCCCAGCGTCCCGCCATCCTTTTCATGGATGTGCCCCGCTATATCTTCGAGCGACGACAAAAACAAGCGGTTATATTGACGGAACTCCTCAGCGCCAAAACCGATTATTTCCTGCGCATGAAGCTCTGAAGCCGGGCCGTCCTTCAAAACAAGCATCCTGAAATGCACGCCTTTCTTAATGGCGATTTCAAACTCTCGGCAGTAATGCCGATAGCGGGGATCGAAGGTGATTAACCAGTACACATAATCGCCCGGATACAGGCTGTGCATGATTTCGGAAAAATCCAATTCTTTCTCGGTTATCCCTAAAAAACCGCGCTTCTTGGCATTGATAACGGTCCCGTCGATATACTTGGTCAGTACGTTTTGAAATATCTTCTCGGTTTCCTTCCGCTCTTCGGTAGCGATAATCCAGTGATGAAAAAAGCCCACTGAAATCACCACCGACGTGAACAAGCCGAACTCGGAGATAATCTTTAACAGCCAGACGTATTCTTTATTGCCGACATCCGCCGCCAACACGCCAAAAATCTTGTAAACGGTAAACCCGCCAAAAATAAGCACCAATGCAAATAGCCATTTCAGGATGTTAAGATTTGATGACATAGCTATCGCTCCGCCTTTTAATTAAGTACCGCCGTCTTCGGCGCAAATAACGATACGAAGGCAGCCGCCACTTGCCAATGACCGTTCTTTAGCAAAACGGCCGTTGCCGTTCAATACCGGCATGTCGGCATGCGTCCCTTCAATGCGCCTGCGTCCTTGATCGGCCAACAAGAAATTTTTTATGTGATGGCGATTATTTAGCATGCAGGTCACCTAAGTCTATTGTTGCCGCATCGCACCCTATAACCAGCGGTACAAAACTGACGCCAAGAATATTACGCGCCTCAATTTTGCCGTCGGCCTGTTTTTCTATAACCATCAGTTCCTGATAGCTGTAAGGCAACCCCACCGGTATGACTAGCCGGGCGCCAGCCTTCAAT
>JBAQYH010000007.1:0-17022 GCA_049299935.1 Methylobacter sp.
CGTCAGTACTATACAGAAGTCCAGATTACTGGCATTTCTGCTTAAGATATTAGGAGTTACAGATGGCTCATAAGAAAGCTGGTGGTAGTACCCGGAACGGACGCGACTCTAATGCGAAAAGATTAGGTGTTAAGCGTTACGGTGGCGAGAGTGTAACAGCAGGCAACATCATCGTTCGTCAACGTGGAACGCAGTTTCACGCGGGTGATAACGTAGGCTGCGGAAAAGATCATACATTGTTTGCAACGGCTGACGGCAAAGTGGTTTTTCAGGTGAAAGGGCCTAATAACCGCAAATTTATCAGTATTGTTGCTGCATAAGACATACGACTGTATCGCGCTATAGTATGGCGGGACAGTTGGGTCGGGCAGTATAGCCCGGCAACTTTAAAAAAGCTCCGCCGTTGTTATGGCGGGGCTTTTTTTGTTTTTATCGGTTGGATTTGAAGTTTGGCGGCATGTGATTTATGAGATTTGTTGACGAGGCGGAAGTTCGCGTGGAAGCGGGCGATGGCGGCAATGGTACTATCGGCTTTCGGCGTGAGAAATACATTCCGATGGGCGGTCCGGACGGCGGCGACGGCGGCGATGGCGGCAGCGTTTATCTGATTGCGGCAGAGAATGTCAATACATTGGTGGATTTTCGCTATCATGCCGTGCATCGGGCGCAACGCGGACAAAACGGCATGAGCCGCAATTGCACCGGCAGGAAAGGCGATGATTGCTATGTGCCGGTGCCGCTCGGGACGCTGGTTTCCGATGCGGAAACCGGCGAGGTCATCGGTGACTTAACCAAAATCGGCCAAACGCTGCTGGTCGCTCAAGGCGGTTTTCATGGTCTGGGTAATACGCGCTTTAAAAGCAGCATTAACAGGGCGCCGCAAAAGGCCAGTAAAGGTTCGGAAGGCGAGCATCGCAGGCTTAATCTGGAGCTGACATTGATCGCCGATGTCGGCTTGCTGGGCATGCCTAATGCCGGAAAATCCAGCCTGATTCGCGCAGTATCGGCGGCAACGCCCAAGGTTGCAGACTATCCGTTTACGACCTTGCATCCCAATCTGGGTGTGGTGAGTGTCGATGATCTGCGCAGTTTTGTTATTGCCGATATTCCCGGTGTGATTGAGGGCGCGGCTGAAGGTGCGGGTCTCGGCTTGCAGTTCCTGAAGCACTTGCTGCGTACCGGGTTGCTGTTGCATGTGATTGATGTCGAACCTTACGAAAGTGCGGAGTCGCCGGTGCAGGCGGCTAAAAAAATCATTCGTGAAGTCGAAAAATGGAGTGATGAGTTGGCCGCCAAGCCGCGTTGGCTGGTGTTGAATAAAATAGACCGGTTGCCTGAAGAGGAAGTCGATGCGCGTTGTCAGGCGATTGTTGATGAGCTGGAGTGGACTGGGCCGGTCTTTAGGATTTCAGCAATTAATGGAGGTGGCACAAGAGAGTTGATGTTCGCCATCATGAACTTTTTGGAACAGCAACGGCAGGAAAAAAGTGAGCAGGAGTGATTTTGCCAACGTTAAGCGGGTTGTCGTCAAAATAGGCAGCTCTTTATTGACCAAAGGCGGTCAGGGGCTTGATAAGGCATCTATTGCTGCCTGGGTTGAGCAGATGGCCGGGTTAAGGCAGCAATCTATCGACGTGATCCTGGTTTCTTCGGGTTCCGTCGCGGAAGGTATGTGTCGCCTGGGTATGAAAGTACGGCCCAAGACATTGCATGAATTGCAGGCGGCGGCATCTGTCGGTCAAATGGGCCTGGTGCGCGTATTTGACGATAATTTCCAGCAGCATCGGCTGCATGCGGCTCAGGTGCTGCTAACCCATGATGACCTGTCGGACAGGCAGCGCTATTTAAATGCCAGAAGCACGTTGCTGACTTTGCTCAAGCTTGGTGTGGTGCCGGTTATTAATGAGAATGATGCGGTGGCAACCGAAGAAATCCGCTTTGGCGATAATGATACGCTGGGGGCGCTGGTGGCTAATCTGGTCGAAGCCGAGCTGCTGATTATTTTGACCGACCAGCAGGGCTTGTTTACGGCCGATCCCGGTTTAAATCCCGATGCAGAATTGATTTCCGAGATCAGCGTTAACGACGATCGGCTGGATGCGATGGCGGGTGACAGTCGCAGCGGCTTGGGTCGGGGCGGCATGTGCACTAAAGTACGGGCGGCGCGGCTGGCATCCAGATCCGGCGCGGCCACTGTGATTGCGGCGGGCGCTGTCGATAATGTTATTACTGCGGTCATTGCCGGGGCCGATTTGGGTACCCATCTGTTGCCGGACATAGAACCGTTGGTGGCCAGAAAACGCTGGCTCGCCGGGCAGTTGCAGGTTAAGGGGCAGTTGATTCTGGATGCGGGTGCGGTCAGAATGTTGAAAAATGAAGGCAAAAGTCTTCTGGCTGTCGGCGTTAAAGCGGTATCAGGCCGGTTTGAGCGCGGCGAACTGGTTTCTTGTCTGGATGAGACTGGTTTGGAAATTGCGCGCGGATTAATTAATTACGGTAATGCCGACGCTCAATTAATAGCGGGCAAGAGTAGTTCGGATTTTGAAGGTATTCTGGGCTACTTCGACGATTCAGAGCTGATACATCGGGACAATCTGGTGGTGATTTAGCCTGTTGATAAATGGGTATGGATTTGCCTGATAAACACTGAAAAATGAGGGTGTAAAAATCCGTGTAAATCCGTCTTAATCTGTGTCATCCGTGTTCCATTTTTCTAGCTGTCGAACCGACACAAAAAGCTAGGCAATAAAAAAGGCCGCAGCTCAAAAGAGTCCGGCCTTTTTTATTGAGTAAGATTAAAGCGATTAAGCGATAGCCTTTACTTTTGCGTTCAGTCTGCTTTTACCGCGTGCGGCTTTATTCTTGTGAATAATGCCTTTGGTAACTGCGGAATCGATAATCGGAACAGCAGTGTTGTAGGCGGCTTGCGCTTTTTCTTTGTCGCCAAGCTTAACTGCGGCAATGATTTTTTTGATGAAGGTGCGTAAGTTGCTACGTTGTCCTGCGTTGCGAATACGGCTTTTTTCCGCTTGTCGCGCACGCTTTTTAGCTTGTGCTGTATTAGCCATAGTGTCTCGATTCTTGTGGTAAGTTAATTAAACCGTGTATTATCATTACAAGTGAGTTTATTGTCAAACTTTTTAACGCATCCTAGCAGGAGTGGCGTTGAGCAGGCAGCTTTTTAAGTCGGCCGTGGTGGTCGGCAGTATGACCCTGATTTCACGTATTCTGGGGTTTATCCGCGATATGTTGATTGCACATATTCTCGGCGTGGATTCGGCAGCCGATGCATTTTTTGTCGCGTTCAAGGTTCCCAATTTTTTGCGCCGCTTATTTGCCGAGGGCGCTTTTGTTCCGGTGCTGTCAGATTACAAAGAGTGGATCAGCAAGGCCGCGTTAAAGCAGTTTGTCGATAAATCAGCCGGAACCCTTTCCGTGTTTTTGCTGCGGATTACGTTGGTCGGCGTAGTGGTCGCCCTTGTATTGATTATGCTGCTTGCTCCAGGTTTTATATGGCAGGGAACCCAGTATGAGCTGTCCGTGCAATTACCTTTCCGTACTTGTTTTTTATTGCGTTGGTGGCGTTTACCGGCGTGCACATGGAAAATGCGATTCCCGCCAAAAACCACCAGTTAATGCACTAGACTTGTTGTCGGATTAAAATTTAACACTATAATGTCATTTACTGTAAAAATGACTTGGGTTAAACATTTGCCATGAATCAACAAGCAGCCAAAATTTCAGCAGGCGGTCGCATTGTACTTCCCGCCCAAATGCGCGCCAGCCTTGGCATCCATGAAGGCGACGAATTGCTTATCTCGGTCGTCAACGGCGAAATCCATATCACCCCTAAAGCCCTGGCTTTGCAAAATGCCCTCGCAATCGCCCGCAAACATTTAGTTGGCAGCCCTGATTTGAGCGATGCACTTATCGCAGATCGACGCGCAGAAGCCGCTAATGAATAATAGCGTGGTACTTGATGCATCGGCTCTGTTGGTACTTATTCAAAATGAGGTGGGCGCGGAGATGGTCAGCGCCGCCATCACCCAAGGCAAGGCGATAATTTCCACGGTTAACTTAAGTGAAGTCATTGGGAAGTTGGCTGAAACCGGAATGCCCAAAACTGCGATTGAAGCTTTTCAAGCCGAGCTGCCGATTGAGGTTGCGGATTTTAATGAAACGATGGCGTTGGAAGCCGGCATGTTGCGGCTAACAACACGCCAGCTGGGTTTGTCGCTAGGCGACAGAGCCTGCTTGGCTACTGCACGAGTGCTTGGGAATTTACCCGTCCTGACAGCAGGCCGCGCATGGGCCGATTTGAATATCGATTTAAAGATTACCCTTGTCCGCCCTTAAATCAACCCTGCGTTAATCTGACTTCCGCTTCACGGTATTTCGTCGCGCAATACTCGGCTACTTCAGCCGGCAAATGCGGCCCCGGCGCGGTTTTATCCCAGTCCAGCGTTTCCAGATAATCACGAACATATTGCTTGTCGAAACTGGGTGGGCTGATGCCGACCTCGTATTGATCGACAGGCCAGAATCTTGATGAATCGGGGGTTAAAGCCTCATCGATCAGGTACAAAACGCCGTTATCGTCGACGCCGAATTCAAATTTGGTATCGGCAATAATAATGCCTCGTTCTTTGGCGTAGGCGGCGGCTTCTTTGTACAGTTTCAGGCTGGCGTCGCGCACTTTTTCGGCCAACTCCTGCCCCATCAATTCGACGGTCTTTTCAAAAGAGACGTTCTCATCATGGTCACCCACTTCGGCTTTGGTGGACGGCGTGTAGATAGGCTCTGGCAATTGCTGCGCCTGCTGTAAGCCTTCGGGCAATTTTATGCCGCAGACGGCGCCGGTTTTTTGGTAATCTTTCCAGCCGGAGCCGATCAGGTAACCGCGCACAATGGCTTCAACCGGCAGCGGTTTCAATAACTTGACGACAATAGCGCGGCCCTCAATCTGCGCACGTTCGGTGGCATCGGGAACAACCTGTTCCAGCGGAATGTCAGCCAGGTGATTGGGCATCACGTGCTTCATTTTTTCGAACCAGAAATTGGACACGTTGGTCAAAACACGGCCCTTGCCGGGAATCGGATCGGGTAGAATTACGTCGAATGCAGACAGCCGGTCGGTGGTCACAATCAGCATGTGCTTGTCGTCAATGTCGTAAATATCCCGCACTTTGCCGCGGGCGCGGAGCTTTAAAGACGACAGTGTTGATTGGTATAGAGCTTCTGGAGCGGTCATAAGTTCTCGCTTGGTGTCAAATAAAGTGATTTTACCAGTGTAGGTTGGCTTAGCATAACCCCAACTTAAAAACATATCACCACGAAGACACGAAGGACACGAAGTCTTTATTTCTTCGTGTCCTTCGTGTCTTCGTGGTGAATTAATCCCAGCAATCTAATCCGTTTCTGACAACGCCATATCGTCATCGCCAAAATTGCCGGTGCTTTCGGAGCCCAGCTTGATCATCAGGCGGACTTCGTTTCTGGAATCCGCATGGTTCAGCGCGTCTTCGTAGCTTATTTTTCCGGCCATATATAAATCGTAAAGCGATTGGTCAAAGGTCTGCATGCCCTGCTCACGGGAATCTTTCATTAATTCCTTGAGCTTGGTAATCTCACCTTTGCGGATGTAATCCTTGGCCAGCGGCGTGTTGATCAATATTTCAATCGCCGGATAACGGCCTTTGCCGTCAGTGCGTTTGATCAACTGCTGGGCGACAATGCCGCGCAGGTTCAGCGATAAATCCATGAACATCTGGCTGTGCATGTCCTCGGGGAAGAAATGCAAAATCCGGTCTAAAGCCTGGTTGGCATTGTTGGCATGCAGCGTGGACAGGCATAAATGCCCGGTTTCGGCAAAGGTAATCGCGTTTTGCATGGTTTCCCGCGACCTGATTTCGCCGATCAGTATCACGTCGGGTGCCTGGCGCAGGGTGTTTTTTAACGCCACCTCGTAGGACTCGGTATCAACCCCGACTTCCCGCTGGGTGACGATACAGCCCAAATGCGGATGCTCAAACTCCATCGGGTCTTCAATGGTGATGATATGCCCGCTGCTGTTTTGGTTGCGGTACTTGATCAAGGACGCCAGCGATGTGGACTTGCCTGTGCCGGTCGCACCGACAAAAAGCACCAGGCCGCGTTTTGCCATGATCAAGTCTTTCAAGATCGGCGGTAAATGCAACGCCTCGGCATCGGGGATGTCGTTTTCAATGCGGCGCAAGACCATGCCGGCGGCATCGCGTTGGGTAAACGCGCTGACCCTGAACCGCGCCAGTTCGGGAATGCTGATCGCAAACTGGCTCTCCTTGGTATGCTCAAATTCGTCCCGCTGCCGCTGGTTCATAATGCTCTGCACCAGCATTAACGCCTGTTCTGCGGTCAGCGGCGATTTGGATACTTCAACCAGCTTGCCGTCGACCTTGATGGTTGGCGCCCTGCCGGCCGTTATGAATAAATCGGATGCTTTTTTCTGCACCATCAGTGCAAGTAGCGCTTTAAAGTCCATTAGCGGAACATATCCTTATTGACAGCCTTCTCCATGGCCATTTTCGCGGTAATCATGCCTTTATCGACCAGCTCTTTCATGTTCTGATCCAATGTCTGCATGCCGTCCTTACGTCCGGTTTGAATCGCAGAATACATTTGCGCCACTTTGGCTTCACGAATCAGGTTTCGGATAGCCGATGTGCCGACCATGATTTCATGCGCGGCAACACGGCCGCCGCCGATTTTCTTCAGCAAGGTTTGTGAAATAACCGCCTGCAATGATTCGGAAAGCATGGCCCGGATCATGTCTTTTTCCGCGGCCGGAAATACGTCGATGATACGGTCGATGGTCTTAGCGGCAGAGGTTGTATGCAGCGTGCCGAACACAAGGTGACCGGTTTCCGCCGCCGTCATCGCCAGCCGGATCGTTTCCAGGTCGCGCATTTCGCCGACCAGGATGATATCGGGATCTTCCCGCAGCGCCGAACGCAGGGCTTCATTGAAACCGTGGGTATCGCGATGGACTTCCCGTTGGTTGATCAGCGATTTTTGGCTTTCATGAACAAACTCGATAGGATCTTCCACGGTCAGGATGTGCGCATAATCATTGCAGTTAATATGATTGATCATCGCCGCCAGCGTAGTCGACTTGCCGGAGCCGGTAGGTCCGGTCACCAGAACCAGGCCGCGCGGTTTTTGGCATAATTCTTCAAAAAACTTGGGCGCTTTCAAGTCTTCAAGGCTCAAAATGGTCGAAGGAATGGTCCTGAATACCGCTGCCGCGCCGCGCTCCTGATTAAATGCGTTAACACGGAACCGCGCTACGCCGGGCAATTCAAACGAAAAATCGGTCTCCAGGAATTCCTCGTAATCTTTGCGCTGCTTGTCATTCATGATGTCATAAATCAGCGCATGCACTTCCTTATGATCCAAAGCGGGAATATTGATTCGGCGAATATCGCCGTCAACCCTGATCATAGGCGGGAGGCCCGCCGACAAATGTAAGTCCGACGCTTTGTTTTTAGCTGAAAAAGCCAGTAATTCGGCAATATCCATAACATCCTCTTGAAGACAAAAATAAAAATGTTCTTATACCATAGATCATATTTTTATTTTTTGAATGTATGTTGTTGTTTTAGTTTTTACCGATTGTGTTGTCTAATAATCGGCAACCCATTGACAACAGACACTTATGACAACCATACCCCAACGACTCAAACAAATACGTTCGCAAATCAGCGACTTCGAACTGGCCTGCAACCGCCAGCCCGGCTCGGTGCTGTTATTGGCCGTCAGCAAAACCAAACCGGCCGAAGATATTGCCGCCGCCTATCAATCCGGGCAACGCCATTTCGGCGAAAACTATTTGCAGGAAGCCTTGCGTAAACAACAGGAACTGGGCGCGTACGCTATTACTTGGCACTTTATCGGCCCTATCCAATCCAACAAAACCAAGCCGCTGGCGACGCATTTCGACTGGGTGCACAGCGTGGACAGCTTGAAAATAGCCCAGCGCTTGAGCGCACAGCGCCCGGCCTATTTGCCGCCGCTCAATATTTGCCTGCAAGTCAATATCAGCGATGAAGCGAGCAAGTCCGGCATTACCCTGGACGAATTGCCGCAACTGTGCGAACAGGTCGCCAAACTGCCTAGCCTGAAACTGCGCGGCGTAATGGCCATTCCCGCCCCGCAAGACGATTTTGAGAGGCAACGCCAGCCTTATAAAACACTGTATCAGGCCGTTGCAAAACTGGGACGGCCCGAGCTGGATACCTTCTCGTTCGGCATGACCGGCGATTTAAAAGCCGCGATAGCCGAAGGCTCGACCATCGTCAGAATCGGCACCGCGTTGTTTGGCGCGCGGGATTATTCCTGACAAAAAATCAGCTTTGGCTTACATACGCCGACAGTTTTTTGCGCCACAATCACGCCGTAGCCGACTTACTTAACGCAAAGGCCAAAGTCCGGTTTTTTATCATGTTCTGGTTGACGCGGATGGCGGGCTAAACGAAGCGTTTCGCGGATTTAACGCAGCAACGTAACGATTTCGGTTATCAGCAGAAAATGGAGTCAATTACGGCAAGTTACCGATTGTTCATTGTTTCTTGTTTTCTGAAAAAAACGTAATTATTCAGCGCGAAGCACAACATCCCTCTCCTGCTGGAGAGAGCAAGTTCTCCGCGATTTTCGATTTGCTGAGTAGTTACAAAAAACATTCAAATTCATAAACAAAAACTCGGACGAAGTTCCGGAAATAATAAAAAAAGGGGAAGTTCATGTTAAACAGCACCACCTTGGAAGTCGCAATAGGCCTGGTCTTTTGTTACGCCTCCGTAGCGCTTATTGTCAGTTCCATCAACGAAGCCATTGCATCGCTCTTAAAGCTGCGTTCCAACGCGCTATTGGATGGAGTCAAATCCCTGCTTAATGACCCAAAATTCGAGGGGCTTGCACTCGATTTATATAACCACGGCTTGGTGGGGCACCATGACCAGGGAAATGCTAACAGTGAGGACGATCTCGGCAACAAACCTTCTTATATCGATCCAACGCATTTTGCTGTCGCCCTGATCGACAATATACAGACCGTACCCGGTGATTTTACCCAACTAGGCAAGGACATCGACGCAATCCCTGATCCCCAGATAAAACAGTTACTGCAAGGGATATACGGACGGGCCTCAGGGAAGATTGAAAATGTCCATACCGAGGTGGCAGCATGGTTTGATGCGGGGATGGATCGGCTGTCAGGCAACTATAAACGCCGCTCGCAACTCTATTGCTTCTTAATCGCCCTGGTCATTGCAGGCATTTTCAACATCGATACCTTTCACCTTTTCACGACGCTTTGGCAACATCCTGCAATTGCCGCAGGGATCAGCCCGCCGGCTTCCTCGGCAGACATTCCATGGGCAATGCTCATGTCCTTACCTATCGGATGGCCGGAGGGTACAACGTTTACAAGCGCGGTATCCGCAATATTCAGCATTAAATTAGCGGGCTGGCTAGTAACCGCATCAGCCACTTTTTTCGGCGCGCCGTTTTGGTTCGATCTGTTGCAGAAACTGGTACGCCTACAAGGGACCGGTAAAAAACCGGGAGCCGATGGAAAATAAACTGCCGATCGGTTCATAAAAATAGCGGCATACCATGAGTCAATACAAAACCAAGATTTAAATAAAAGGAACAAAAATGGCATATACAAAAACAATCAAAAAAATAGCCCTGGCATTGATTCTAAGCTTAAGCCTACCGGCTTATGCGGACGGCATGCCCGGAAAATTCGACTATTACCTCCTGACCCTGTCCTGGTCGCCGGAGCATTGCGCGAAAGCCAAGTACGACAAGCTTCAATGCGGCAAGGACAAGCATTACGGATTCGTCGTGCATGGCTTATGGCCGCAATACAATAAAGGTTACCCCGACTCCCGCAGTTCCCGAAACAGTCGTACAGCAAGTGCTCCCCATCATGCCTAGCGAAAGCCTGATCCAGCACGAATGGGAAAAGCACGGCACATGCAGCGGCAAAACGGCCGGCGAATACTTCGGCCTGATCGAAAACACCTTCCATACCATCAAAATTCCGGCCGCTTTCGCGAATCCGAGGCAACCGGTCAATACTTCCGCAGCCGCAATCCGCAAGCAATTCATAGACTCGAATCCAAACTTGCAGATGGCCGTTGCCTGCAAAGGCAAATATCTGCAAGAAGTTCGCCTCTGTTTCGACAAGGAAATGCGCTCCACGGCATGCAGCTCCGATGTTAGGGATTATTGTTCTTCCCCGGCGGTGATCATCCGTCCAACCAAATAATTATCAAGAGCAAGGAGATTGGCATGAAAGCGGAAAAAATAATGATCGTACGCCACGCCGAAAAACCGGCCGATTCCGGCGCGCCTTACGGAGTGGATATTAACGGCAACCAGGATTCGGAATCCCTGATTCCTCGAGGCTGGCAAAGGGCCGGCGCGCTGGCGGCATTCTTCGATCCGTTCGACGGGAAGTTGCAAAATGCGGGGATTGCCGTTCCCCAATATCTTTACGCATCAGGCGTCGGTAAGCACAGCAACAGCCTTCGACCGCAGCAGACAATCACCCCGCTGTCCGAAAAGCTCGGCATCAAGATCGACAGCCAATACAAGAAAGGGGATGATGCCGACATGATCAAGGACGCCATGAAATGCGACGGTATCGTGCTGATTGCCTGGGAGCATCAGGACATTCCCCAAATCGCCAACCTGATTCTCGGCAACAGCACGACCGCCCCGCAAACATGGCCAGGAGACCGCTTTGACATCGTATGGATTTTCGACCTGCAAAATGATGTTTATGTATTTAGCCAAGTTCCTCAGCGTTTGCTGGCAGGTGATGGCGATACCGTCATTCCATCTAACTGAGGACAAAAAAATGGCATTAAGCGCACTTGACGAAAACGGCAACCCGGTAGATTGGTGGTTCGCCTATAAAGTACCCAAACTTACCCAGGACGCAAGCACACCGAGCGCCACCGGTTACGAGTATGTTTATTACGACCCGAATATCGGCAAGGTCGACAAATCGCCCTATCTGTTGACCGACGGCAAAGGCGCTGTCGACCTTACGCTGAACGCCGTATTCAATAATCCCGCCGACACCACCGGCTGGATCATCTACAACGACGAAATGCCTGCCGGCGCCGGCGGCAAGGACGACGGCAGCCTGGGGCATACCAAAGGCGTCATCGCTTTCGACACTGCCTCGCAAACCGCATTCTGGCTGCTGCACTCCTGGCCCAAGTACGCCAATCCCGGCGTTGACGGCATGCCGACGCCTATGTATGGGCAGACTTTTCTTTGCATTTCACTGGATATGGCAACGGCCGGCAAGATTGCCGAACAAATGTCCAACCATCAGGAACCGCAAGTCTACAACCCGCGCGTCCCCGATACGCTGGACAAAACCGATCCTCTATACCTGCTCACCCAGAAATTGAACCCGAATGCGCCAGGAGACTCGGAAGTACTGGAATGCAGCTCTCGCGGCGGACTCAACTTCAAAGTGATCGCAAAAAACCGCAAATGGGGCAAAGACTTCTGGAACGACTTGGTAGGCCCAACGCTCGGTTCGGACATCGACGTGGAAACCTGGATACGCGGCAAAATCCCGCCGACGCTCGACAGCGACGGCATCCACAAAACCTTCGACGTCAAGTATATCGACTTGAGCCAGCTCGGAGCGCCCTGGGCATGGCCAGAAACCCATGATCATGCGAAGTGGGGCATCAGCGTCGATTCCGACTGGGTCTGCGTCGGCGACATCAACCGCATGGTTTCTCAGGAAAACCGCGGCGGAGGGACCATTGCATTTCAGGACCAAAAGCTGTGGGCGGCGCTGTCGAAAACAGACCTGCTCGTCGCGCCGCCAGGGCACAGCAGAAGCGAGGCGCGGGATTTGATTCAAACGACTCATCAGCCTGAGGATGAGGCTGGGTGATTTATTTCCGGCGTGACTAAAGCGTCGGATTACGGGCGCTTTAGCCTGTTTTTGGTAGGTAGATTATGGTCTTCGAATAATCCATTAGCGAAACCAACTCACGGCTTAGGAATGGCTACCACCGGACGCATGCGCTAAACTAGGCTAACTTATCATTTTATTGGAGCGCGCTGATGCCGCAACCGTATCGTGTGGAAGCTCTCGCTTTACATCAAGTGGGCGTATTTGACGATGTTTCTATCGATTTTAAACCCATAGCGTCCGCTGAACGGGACGCCAATAAGGCGGAAATCCATTTGTTCACCGGGCCGAATGGTTGCGGGAAAAGTACGTTGTTGTATGCGTTGGCGGAGATTTTTGACACTTTCAATGACACCAGTCTTATTCGGCGCAGATTTCGCAGCTTGGAAAGTTGTGTGGATTTTCTTTTCGATGGGCAAGCGGGCAAATATGGTGTGCCACATTCAAATTCAGGTAGCACAGGTTCAAATCGCTATGGTTCCTTCTCGGCTAAACACATCCATCCGAACGATGTCTTTTTCGGTCATGGAGAAGACTTTAGTGGGGTGAGGCTATACAAGCAGAGAATAGGATTCTTCAAGCCGGATAAAGCCTTTTCTCAAGTACGATTTTCTTATGCAGCCTTTGCCTATTCCGGTCAGCGGACACTACGCGATACACCACTGTCTGCAATTCAGCAAATCACCGCCTCGCCTTTTGAAGCAGCACTGTCTTTCGACGGCAGCGTCCGCCCGCAGATATTATTGCAATGGATCGCCAACAATCGCACTCAATCCGCCTTGGCAAAAGCGGACGGTGATAATCAGGCTGCTCAGGTCTACGATCAGGCCCTGAACAGAATCACCGCCTTAATCCGCGACATCTGCGACCTGGAGCTGGAGTTTCGTCTGGAACGCTCGCCGCTTGCTGTAACGGTTCGGGTGAACGGTGATACTATCCACTTCGACAGCCTACCCGACGGGCTAAAGTCTATCATCAGTTGGGTAGCCGATTTGTCTCTACGTCTTGAAGCTATTCCTTGGCAGGAACAGCGCGACGTGTTTTCCCAACCCATTATTCTGCTGCTCGACGAGGTGGACATTCATCTCCATCCTAAATGGCAGCGGCGGATTCTGCCCGCAATTCAAACCCTGCTGCCCAATGCCCAGGTTTTTGTTTCCACCCATTCGCCGTTTGTCGTGGGCTCGGTCGAAGATGCCTGGGTTTACCGTTTGCCGGAACCCGGCCAAGGCAACGGAATTATCGAAGGCGTACAGTCAGGCGCAGGCAAAAGTTATAGGCTTATTTTGAATGAAGTTTTCGGTATTGATGATGAATTCGATATTGAGACTGAAGCACTGTTCGATGAATTCTACCGGTTTAGAGACCGATTCATGAAAGATCAGCAAGGGCGGGAAGTATTGTTGGAGACCGCAGGCAAGCTGGCTGCACGCGGCGAAGAAGCGGCGCTAATCGTCAGCCGCGAACTTCGCCAAATTGCCAGAGTGACCGGGCAGGAGCTTAGTCTTGCGTAAAATGGATCGTCCTCAGCAACCGGAATGTTTGGATACGAATGCGGCAAAATGGACAGATGCATTTGTTAGCGCTTGTCAGCAAAACGCTAAGCATTGTTTTAAGTGGCCTCAACCGGGCTGTTATCAAGCGGTTCGAAAACGCTTATCGGAAATGACCCAAGCCCACTGCGCTTTCTGCGATGGGGAATTAGGCATTCAAAGCCGGGAAACAGTTGAACATTTTCGTCCAAAAAGCCGGTTTCAAAGTTTGGCGTATCAATGGGATAACTTGTTCCCTTGTTGCGATATGTGTCAATCGCAAAAACGCGAGCAATTCGATGACGTTTTGCTCAAGCCCGACGAAACCGATTATGCATTCCTGCGCTATTTTGTGGTGAATTTTAAAACCGGCGAAATTGAACCTTCACCACATGCGAATGAGCAGTTGCGGAATCGGGCCAAAATCACGATACAAATTTACGGACTTAATCTACCGGCCCGGAATAGCGCCAGAATAAGAGAATGGGAGCATTTTTGTCGCGATCCGGAACCTAAGCTTGATGATTATAACTACCGCTTTTTTCTGGATGATTTATCGGCTTGAAAAACTTCAACGCGGTAAGATGAAACCCGCGTTAAACAACCCATCGCAATATAGTCACACAATGGACTGGCAAACCTTTCAAAACAGTTCTATTGAGCATGCTGTTTATGCCCAACATCCCCATGCGTCAATATGGCGGGCGAATCCGCCGCGCCTGAGCTCAATCAAACAACTTCCACACCAATGACGACACGGCTTCCAACAAATAAGGATCGGCATAACTTTCAATAGACTGATGACGTTGGTTCCAACTAAGGTCAGGATTTACATTAACTCTTTCCGGTTGCTCTTGCTGTTTTTGCTGGGCCAATAATTGTCCGCCGGCTTTTTTCCATTCCATTAAATGGGTGATTTCACCGTTATCCAGCCAAATGCCGTGCTTCCCGCAACGGTCGACAATTACGCCGCTACGGTAACCGAAGCTGACTCTGTTCATCAGTATCCGGCACACCGGGCATTTAATATATTTGACCTTTTTAGACTGGAAACGGTCTTCGTTAATAGCCTGGATATGTTTGAGGTTGATGGTTTCCGCGCCGGAAACTGCGTTATCCAGTAAAGTTTCAATCTCGCCGGGGTCGAAAAATAAGCCGAAACATTCGCGGCAACGCTCGATAGACAAATGAGCGCTGATTTTAAGACCGATGGTTTGCAACGGGATATTGCACTGCGGGCATATGCGCTCGGAATGCGGGTTTTCGATGCTGAAATCATGTCTGGCCTGTAAATCGACATCATTGCGCACGCCGCAATATTGGCAGCGGTTGGTGTCAGGCTCCAATGGTGCGGAACAGCTTTTGCAATTGGCCATGATTAAAAACTGTCCAGCAGTTGCTGTTTTTTTGCCGCGTATTCTTCGGCGGTAATCAGCTGCTCATCGTGCATTTTCTTCAACTTTTCAAGTTTCGCCTCGGTGTCATCGGCTGCTTGATGGTTGATTTGAAAGGCTTGCGCCATATTTTGTCCCAAGCCCACACCAGCGCCGATGCCGACGCCGATACCGGCTGCGCCGCCCTCGTTCCTGGCCGCTTCGCGCATGGCCTCCAGTTGCTGGACGCCGGCATAATCGAGACCCACGGCTTGCGCGGCCTGGGCTTCTGCGGACAAATCGGCGATGCGGTTGATGCGTCTTAGCGTGTCCTCATCAAAATTGGTGCCTTCAATCCTAAAATCGGTGATTTCAAAACCCAGTTTGGTGAATTCTGCGGCTAATTGCCCATTCAAACCCTCGGCTATTTTATTGCGGTTGGCATCTATATCGCTGTAGCTGAAACGGTTTGCAGACAGGAAATCCGAGATAGGCTGGATTATTCTCGCGGACATGACGCTTCTGAAATCATCGGTAAAAAAATCGCTATGACTACCGACCACATTGGCGAAAAAATCTTGCGGGTCAACAATACGGTAACTGTAATTGCCGAATGCAAGCAGCCCTACCGGAAATTTATATTTAGGGTCGTCGTACTTAATCGGCGAAGTCGTGCCCCATTTTTGGTCTAATATCTTGCTGGTTTTAAAAAAATAAATCCCGACCTTATGCTCGCTGTCGAAAAACTGCATAAACTTGCTGATGGTCGTCCAAAAGGGAATATTATCGGTTTCCAAATCGACCATGCACGGCTGGATGATGACCGTTTTGACTTTGCCTTGATAGACAAAAATGCAACCTTGTCCCGGCCCTATAATCAGTTTAGAGGCATTTTTAATCTCATCGCCGTTATCCGTCCATTGGCTAAAGAGTGCATCGGGGCGCGGGTTGCTCCATTCAATGACCGAGCGGAGTTGTTGTCTTATGCCGTCAAAAAGCGCCATCTTGAGCCTCGTTTGTTGTGTTATCGGAAAAACTTGGTTTTTTGCCTTAATTTTCATTTTAACGGGCAATACGGTAAGCCGCAATGCATAGCGCGGCTTGGAGGGGCGTAAGCTACGGACTGTGATAATCTAGCGGAACTTTGTAGAGTCCAGGGCAAGTACGCAGCAGCCGAACCTTTGTACTTAAGGAATGCGTTCGAAATAACTTCGGCAACTTGCCCCCTCTCCTGATGGAGAGGGTTGGGGTGAGGAGAATCAAATGCTCAAGTTGTTTTATGCCCGTTCCTTAGAGATTAATGAAGAAATTTTAGTTTCAGAGCCCCACAAAACAGGTCAAAACAAATTATGAGTAGTCCTGTAGGTTGGGCAACAGCTTTTCGTTGCCCAACATTTTGCTGAAACATCGTAATGCTGGGCATAAACAGCATGCCCAACTTACAAGACTACGCCTCTGCGCTGTTCAGCCAAAGATCGTGTTTATTGCATAAACTTAGCGCGTACACCGCGCCGCTGTAATTTTTAAGCGTAAATGTTGAAACTGCCGCACTGTCTTTAGTCGGATCAAACAGATGCTCATCGATAAATTTATAGTTCTTATCCAATAGAACATGCTTAACAATGTAATGTTCGTAGCCTTTTATTTCGTGGGGCGTGACAATTTTTACCGTGGTAGTGTCTTCAGCTTTTGTAATTTCAATAGTGGGCAAATGGGTTGCGACTTTGCCCGCCCAACGCCCCGGCGCTTCTTTTGTATAATAAATATCTCTCGATGCCGTTGCCTGCTCATCACCGGCAGCCAGTGCCAGGGTTGGGGCGATCAGGCTCGCGCCTGCACTGGCTACACTTAAGCGAATAAAATCGCGACGTTCCATAGTAATTCCTTGTTGTTGGTTATTGATTAAATTTAGCTCGGTAAAACTGATTTTTGCCGGTTCTTATAACTACTAAAGCATAGGTATCTACACAAGTGCCAGCCCCTTCTCCCTTGAGGGAGAAGGTTGGGATGAGGGGGTATAAATGGTTGTTTTTATTCTCCTCGGCAACCGCTCCCTGCGCTGCTCTACCTCCTGCATCCGTGCAGTCGTCACCCCAACCCTCTCCAGCAGGAGAGGGGGCTAGAC
>JBAQYH010000008.1:0-2281 GCA_049299935.1 Methylobacter sp.
GTCGCCAACACGGTTTTAATGGTGTTGTTCCGACAGCGAATAGACAGCTCCAACGGCGGGAAGTCGACCTGTATCTGTTTTTTTGCTTTTTCCAGTGTCGCTTGCCAGGTCGTCTCAATCCAGTTCCGATAGGCCGGATCAGGGTAAGCCTTCAGCCGCCAGTCTGCCAGCGTGGGTATATCATCCATGCTGTAACCGAAGGCTTTCACAAATGCCGGATTCAAATAGGTGATGTTCAACTGCTCGTCATGCAATACCAAAGGCACGGGGCAAACTTCAATAATCGAACGGAATTTTGCCTCGCTGGCTTTTAGCTCATTTTCCATGAGCTTGCGCTCGGTAATGTCCCGGCAAAAAACGCAAAACTGTTGGAATTCAGGTAGAAAGGCGACAGATACTTCAATATCAATGGTATGCCCATTCTTATGACGGTGACGGGTTTCGAACAGGTCGTAGCCCCGCGCAGCAATTTTTCCAATATGCGCTTTTATTTGCTCAGGCCCCTCTATTGCCTCCAATTGACTGATGTGCATGCCCACTAATTCATCAATCGAATAACCGCTTATTTTTGCATAAGCCTCATTAACCTGGAGCATGTTACCCATCAAATCAACGATCCAAAATCCGTCCAAAGATATGTCAATCATCGCTTTGAGTTGAGTAAACACCCGCTCAGCCTGCTTACGCTCGGTGATGTCCAATGCCACGCCATGCAGCCCGATAATGGCCCCGCAGCCATCCTGCATGGTTTCCCCGCGCACCAGCAACCATCCGTGCGTCCCGTCCGCCCTGACCATCTCAAGCTCCAGTTCGCAGGGAATCCCCGTTTTCTGTACGCGGGTAAGAGAAGAACTCAACCGCTCCCAGCTCTCGGCAGCAAACAACCTGAAGTGCTCGGTATAATCAGGCGGCGGCAACTTCGGGTTCAAACCCAATATGCGGTAAAGCTCCTCCGACCAAACGACATGCCTGGTCGACGTATCCAGCTGCCAACTGCCCAGATGCGCGATTCGCTGCGCTTCTTGCAGTTTCTTCTGACTTTGTTGCAGCGCCTCTTCCGCTTGTTTACGCTCCGAAATATCTTTATGCGTGCCGATCATGCGCAAGGGCATGCCGTCTTCACTACGGCTGACCACCATGCCTCGGGCCAGAATCCATTTGTAGTTCCCATTCTTGCAGCGCAAGCGGTATTCAACGACATAAGTTGCCGTCTTTCCGGACAGGTATGCTTGCAGCACTCCTGCAACATACGACAGATCATCGGGATGAATACGACTTAGCCATTCTTGTTCAGTCGACAGGATGTCGTTTTCGACATACCCCAGCATCTCTTTCCAGCGATTGGAGTACTTGACGTCATCGGCCTGGATGTCCCAATCCCATACGCCGTCGCCGGAACCCTCGATCGCAAATTTCCAGAGATACTCGCTTTCCCGCAATGCTTCTTCAACTGTTTTTCTTTGTTGTATCTCGGCTTGCAGTTGTGCGGCACTGGGTAACGACAAGGCGCGGGGAACAACCCATAACATCAGTACGGCGGTGGCAACCGAAATAACAGCCGTAAAAACTTTAACTAAGCCGTCCAGCCAATATACAGGTATCCAGACCGTGATAGCCGACAGCAAATGCGTGGTGCCGCAGGCGACAATAAATCCGGCAAACATGATCGTCAGCCACGGATAGGGAAAATCCTTACGCTGCCGGATAAAGTAGATGAGAATTAAGGGGATGGAATAATAGGCGAAAGTAATCAGCAGATCCGCGCTAACATGCAGCCAAAGTAATATCGGACTCCACGACAAGCAATAGCCGTGTGGGATAAAATCGTTAATACCAAAAAAATCAATGAGTGGCTGCATTTGTCAGGTATAGGAAAAAAAGGTGAAAAGGCGTGCCCTTTTCAGGATGGCTCTTAAAGCAGCCTTCGTTCCCGTGTTGCCATAAAAAACGGGAGTCCAAACCATGTTCGAGTATCAACGCCCTACTGATCGACCGCTTTTATAACGCCAGATTTGCAGCGGGGCTTAAGGTTATCCGCCTTACAATATCCCTATAGGTATGCAAAAACCCGGCATGATCCCGTCCGCCTTGGCGCATCCCCGGCGCTGCGCGCTACCATTTGAAAACCTATTCTGTCCCTGCAATTACCGAACAAAGCCAAGGCAAAAAATGCAGTTGACGCTGTATAAACAGGATAGAGAGTTCAATTTGTTCAAGCAATATGCAGTATTACCTATCAACCTAAAAACCGCAGTTAGTCCACGAAAAGCACGAAAGACAC
>JBAQYH010000009.1:0-12305 GCA_049299935.1 Methylobacter sp.
GGCCAAAATGCGACCGTCTTTAAACTCGAACGCTTTCATATTAAATCCGGCGGTCTTAATCGCAGACTCGACCTGATTTGCCTGTTCCTGCGCCAACTTAGCCGTGCGTGTCGATGACACCTGGACAGAAGGATCGTCGCCGTACAAGTTCGGCAACGCGTAAATAATCCCGACCGCAAAAACAATCAGGACCAATAGATTTTTCCAAAGAGGGTAATGGTTTTGCATGTGTTATTCCAACAATTCAACTATGTCGTAGGATGGGTTTCGCATTACTACCCATCCTACACGCGATGACATTAAACTTTAGTGACTTTTTTAGTGATCGCCTTGTAAGTTCCCTTCGGCATCATGCTTTCAATATTATGACGCTGCACTTGAATAAAGGTGTTGTCGCAGATTTCGAGCTTGACGAAATTTTCATCCAGATCGGCGACCTTGCCCAAAATCCCCCCCGAAGTGACCACTTCGGAGCCTTTAGTCATTGCAGCAATCATTTGCTTCTTCTCTTTGGCGCGCTTGGATTGCGGACGCAGAAACAAAAAGTAAAAGAACACCAATATACCCAGCGGGAATATCATGCCTTCAATGCCGGGTTGTTGGGCGGCGGGAGCAGCGGCTGCTACAGCATCAGAAATAAAGAAACTCATGGTTATCCTCGGTTTTTATTGTAATTAAAAAAATTTCAGCATTATGCCACAGTCGGCATTGCTTTTCCTCGTTGTTCATAAAATTGCTTGACAAAAATATCCAGCTCTTGCCTTTCAATCGCATCGCGCAAGCCCTGCATCAGGTTCAGGTAATAATAAAGGTTGTGAATGGTATTGAGCCTTGACCCCAGCATTTCCTTGCATTTATCCAGATGCCGCAAATAGGCCCTGGAATAATTCCGGCAGGTATAACAGCCGCAGGACTCATCCAGCGGGCCGGTATCGAACTCATATTGGCTGTTCCTGATCTTCACCACGCCGAACGTGGTAAACAGATGGCCGTTACGGGCATTGCGGGTCGGCATCACGCAATCGAACATATCGATACCGCGCCTGACCGCCTCCACCAAATCTTCCGGCGTGCCCACGCCCATCAGATAGCGCGGCTTATCGACCGGCATCTTGTTATGCACCACATCCAGCGTCGCCATCATTTCTTCCTTGGGCTCACCGACCGACAAGCCGCCGATCGCGTAACCGTCAAAACCAATATCCACCAAACCGGCGATCGACTCCTGGCGCAGATGTTCATACATGCCGCCCTGCACGATGCCGAATAAAGCCGATGCATTGCCCTCGTGAGCAGCTTTACTACGCGCCGCCCAGCGCAACGACAGGCGCATCGAATCGGCCGCCTCATGGACCGTCGCCGGATACGGCGTGCATTCATCGAAAATCATCACGATGTCCGAGCCCAGGTCGCGCTGCACCTGCATCGATTCTTCCGGCCCCATGAAAATGGAACTGCCGTTGATCGGCGATTTGAACGTCACGCCTTTTTCGGTGATTTTCCTTAACGCGCCCAGACTGAACACCTGAAAGCCGCCCGAATCGGTCAAGATCGGCTTGTCCCAACGCATAAAGTCGTGCAAGTCGCCGTGCGCCTTGATCACCTCCGTACCCGGACGCAACATTAAATGAAAGGTATTGCCCAGAATAATCTGCGCGCCGATACCGGTCAGCTCATCGGGCGTCAGCGCCTTGACCGTCCCGTAAGTACCGACCGGCATGAAAATAGGGGTTTCCACGATGCCGCGGGCAAACTTAAGCCGGCCGCGCCGCGCATGGCCGTCCGTATTGATTAATTTGAAATCCATAGTTATTGAATGCGTTAATAAGGCCGGGAATTATCCAGACTTTTTAAATCAATGTACATGTGAAGAATTAAAACGCCGTCAAATGCACTCTCTTTTCCGCGCAAATAAAATCCCCCGTGCAAAAATGGCATTCAAGCCGCTATGTCCATGACCGGTTGCGTTGTCCTGTTACGAACAAAACCCAAGCGCTTGGCAGACTAATTTTTTCCGTTAGATATTTCAGCATTAAAAGAGACTCCTACTGGACACAAACACCAATAAAGACGAGAATGCCTGACGACTCCAAATAACAATAACAACCCGTCAAACAGCGGACAAACCCATTCGGTTGACGAACACAACCGGTCGGCTTTGCCAAGCAGGGAGTGAGATAATGCGCATTTCAACCAAAACACCCTTCGCCAGTGCGCCGCACAAACTGGTTTCGTCATTACACCCCTGGTCGCGGCGGAGTAGCGGCGTAAGACCGGAACCCATCCCAATCCGGCGCTTTTCGATCCCGCATTTCGATGCCGACAGCGAACGCCTGTTCTGGCAGGAACGTCAAACCGAAAACCTGAGCACCTTGAAAACGGCGTTGTTTCTAGGCGCAACCTGTTTTCTGGCGTTCCTTGCTTTCGATATGTTTAACGGCGGATTATCGGACAGCGAAATCATTGGCCGCTTATTAATAGTGCTGTCATTAGGCATTTTATTTGCGAGCCTGCATCGGCACCCCCAGCCTGAAAGCCAAATCAACACCGTCGCAAAACTCAGCGCCGCGCTATCGGTTGCCGACCTGATCTGCATTTTGCTCGTAGAGAGCAATCCCGCTTTCTATGCAGAAATCTGGATCGGCGTATTGCCGATTTATTTTTTCACCTACGGACAAATGTTCATGACGCTTGCCGAAACCTTGAAATTCGGCCTGCTGGCAATGATAGCCCTGCCGCTGAGCGGGCATCTGATCGGCGTTGAAACCGTGGCGCTGATACCATCGATTATGATACTGCTGATCGTCAACGCCTTCGGTTTGTGTACTCGCTACCAACTGGAAACCCATGTGCGCAACCTGTTTCGGGAGCGCCGCAGGGCCGAATGCGCGGCGGAAAATAAAACCCTGTTTTTACGGCAACTCAGCCACAACCTGCGTCAGCCGTTACAGGCATTGAGCTGTTATTCCTCGGCGCTTGATGCCGCTTTCGCGGACGAATCCGGCAGCCAATCGCAGCATATCGCCGGCAAAATGGGCGCCGCCATCGACGAACTCAACAATGCATTCAACCACATCCTCGACATCGCCAACCTGGAAACCGGCAAACAAATCCCGTTATTGAAACCGGTCGACATCAACGCGCTATTGGCGGCACTGGAAGACCAGTTCGCCCCGCAAGCCGCCAAACGCGGATTAAAACTGAAAGTCCGCCTACGCTCCAGACCGCCCTACGCGGTGCACAGCGATGCCTGCATTCTGAACCAGATCATCGGCAACCTGATCGACAATGCGATCAAATACACCGCCGGCGGCTGGATAGTGATCGGCGCAGTTAAAATCAGCGGCGACCGGCTCAAACTGCATGTATGCGACAGCGGTATCGGCATCGCCGATGAATTGCGCGGCGAGATATTCAAAGAGTTTTTCCGCTGCCGCAGACGTCTGGCCGATTCGCAAGCCCGCGGCTTGGGTATCGGCCTGGCCTATGTATTAAAAGCCACGCAACGCTTACCGAATCACAGCCTGCAAGTCTATTCCCGGCTACATCAGGGCAGCGACTTCCAACTCCACCTGCCGGTGAGCGCCGTACCGCAACGAATTAGCGCACCGCCACGGCAACCCAACTTGGCTGGTAGCTTCATATTCATCGTCGATAAAGATCATGAGCTATTGAATGCGATGGACGAACAACTAACCGCCTGGGGCTGCCTGGTACAAACAGCCGTATCCAAAGCCGAAACTCATGCAGCGCTCACCGAAAACTTCAGATCGCCAGACTTGCTGATTACCGACTTCTATCTGGACAGCAACGAAACCGCCCACGACATCATCGCCGCCATCCAGGCCGACTGCGGCGCGGTACCGACGTTAATTCTTTCAGCCCAAGCCATTCCGGATGAAGACAAGGACAAATGGCCGAAAAAAACCCTACTGCTGCGCAAACCGGCTAGCGGGACGGTTTTGATGGAGATGATGGCAAAGGCTATGAGCGACGACTGAATTACTGTTTGCCATTCAATCTAAAAATCGCAACCGGATCGTGTGAAAGCCGTTAGTGCTGAGCTCGTCGAAGCATGAACGGCTTCCACACAGTCTGGGCGGACGAATTTTGAAATGCTCAATTGATTTTCCAAGATCAATTTCCCACTTCCGGCTGCCCAAACACAATCCCCAGCTCAAACACCTTAACCAACAACTCCGTCCGCCGCGCCACGGCAAACTTCTGAAAAATCGGCCGCAGATGATTCTTGACCGTCTGTTCCTCTATCCCCAACTTGCGGGCGATTTCCTTATTGCATAGGCCCTGCACCAGCCAGCCCAACACCTCGAACTCGCGCGGCGTCAATCCCAAACTGGCCGGATCGGACACCGGCCGAATCCCGGCACCGGCCTGCGTCTCCGGCAAAGCAACCGCCTGCGGCCCCACCACCGAAACCGGCAAATATACCCGCCCGGACAACACATCCCGCAACGCCTCGACAAACGCCTGCCGCGAGAATGACTTGACAATAAACCCCATCGCGCCCAGCCGCAATGCATCAAACACCAATTCTCTATCGCCCAAGCCGGAAAACATCGCCACGCACAAGTTCGGAAACTCCCGACGCAACTCCGCCAAGCCCGCCAGCCCATCCTTGCCTGGGAGCTGAATATCCAGCAACACCAGATTTAACGGCGTATCGCGAGCAATCGCCAAACCTTCATCAAAGCTTTCTGCTTCAAACACCTGCAACTCGGGGAATATTTGTTTCAGCAAACAGGCAACACCCTCTCGGGCACAGAAGTGGTCGTCGATGAGGAGGACGTTCATGGGGTGAAGCCTAAGGGTTGGATAAGATTTTATTATTGTACAGGGGATTGATTTGTGTGAGATGCAGTACTTTAGTGCTGGTACAGAAAAGGGATGGATATAGGATAAGGTCTTTGTGTAATCTGATTGCAAATTACAAGTGAAATTTAGTTTTGATTCAGATTCTTTTATGGTGATAGGAAATCAATCGAGTCCGCCACCATTGATTCCCTTGGATTTGAAATTATCATCAAAGCCGATGTTGTGAGGTTCGATTTACAACCACTGAAAAGGTGAGGAAGGTAACATGAAAGCGTTTAATTTAATTTGCTTTAGCATGGCAATATCAGGATGTGCTGCAACATTTAACGGTACACCAGATCCTGTAATCGATATTGATAAAACCGTTGAACGCTACTCGATTGAACTTGAAAAGCTCGCCAATCAACCACCAAAAAAATGTGAAGATCTTAAATCCGGTATCAATCAAACACTTACTGCCCTGGATTTAAGATATGCTGAATTTGTCAATGACATCAGCTTGGAAGGAAGAACCAAAACCACGGCAACCGACTTTGCATTGATAGGACTCGGTTTGGCAGGGACTGCGGTGGGTGGAGCTGAGGCAAAAACCATTCTTCATGCCATTTCAACGGGTGTTGCCGGGGCAAATACTTCCATAGATAAGAATTATTTCTATGAAAAAACCATTCCGGCACTGATTTCGCAAATGAATGCAGACCGGAAACAACGACAATTACTGATAATCGAACGTTTACAAAACTGCGATAACCGGGGCTATTCCTGGTTCGAGGCAGTACACGATCTGACCGATTATTACGCTGCGGGGACTTTGTTAGGTGCTATCTCCTCTATTTCCAAGGATGCAGGGGTTAAGCAGACAGACTTCGAAGCGAAAATAAATAAAAAACTAATGAATGCTGTTACTTACACGCTAGGCCAAGATACCCCTACTAAAAAACGGCTGGACGAAGTGCTCTTTAAACCAGACGGCAAAGGCGAAAAGGAAATCATGGATTGCTTGAATGGGATCGATCCTACTTTATTAAAAAAATCCGGATGCATGAAAGAGGGAGACGAGCTAGATGCAGCAACATTCATAAGTGCTAAAGAATGCGCAGAAGCACAGACCGAAGTACTCGCCTGCATCGAAAAAAAAAGGGGTAAAACCTGAATTAAACATTTCTCCCTCTCCTGTTAAAAAGTGAGGTTATCGAAGTGGGACTTATCAGAGTCCTCTTTAGACAATAGGTATTAATCGTCTCAAAAGTTCGTGCATCTAATGCAAGCGAGGATTCAGTAGATACGCCGAGATTTAAGTGCGAAAACTTATGCGACGATTAATATTTAACAAACAAGAAGGTGCAACATGCCAAGACCAAAAAAATATTCTTATAATCCTGCCAATGCTGTTGAAAGTGAAGAAATGGAAAGGGCAAAAGCTAGGTATAAACATATCCACTGGACTTTCGAAGAAATACCCTTTAATGATGGATCGGGCAAAGTTTGGGTAGTATTCACGCCTCCCGAAGAGCGAGTCCCTACCAGTTCTAAAGTCTCCGTTGCTACCCCAAGCCCATCCATTTCCAGCTCCGGCAATTTAGCTTGGGGAGCCAAGGTTTCCGCCACCTTCCGCAGTAAGATCTGCAAGATCGCAGAGGGTCTAGGTTGTAATCCTGATTTCCTAATGGCAGCGATGGCCTTTGAGACAGGAGAAACCTTTAGCCCTAACATAGTAAACAATGTTAGTGGAGCAACAGGTCTTATTCAATTCATGCCAAGCACAGCCGTAAGCCTGGGAACCACGACAACTGCTCTAGCAAACATGAGCGCGGAAGATCAACTGGATTTTGTGGCAGAATATTTCGCCAACCAAAAGGGAAAGCTGCACACTTTGGAAGATGTCTATATGGCCATTCTATGGCCCGCAGCGGTCGGGAAAGATAACAATCACGTCCTCTTTACCGATCCTGCTAAGGCGTATACGCAAAATAAGGGCTTGGATTGGAATCTTGACGGTCAAGTAACCAAAGCTGAGGCGGCTGCAAAGGTACGAGAAAGACTGGATAAAGGAATGAAGCCGGAAAATATCGGATAATCGGTAATCCCATGTTTCCCTTAACGGGGGCACGAGCGATTACTTGGAGACGACAGCTTGCGGCTGCGCTGATTACGCTCCTCGTGTTGCCTATGGCAGCCGCGAAGCAGGAAGGCGTTACGACGCCGGGTGGCCCCCTAGTCATTCAGCAAAGGGATAGAGAGCTCCTAGGCAAGGAGTTCGCTGTCATGCTGGGGCAACGTGTAGTAATCCGAACGAAGGAGGGTGATGAGAAAACATCTTTTAACGATTTTCCCGTGCCCCGGCTATTGAAGTATGTGGGCAAGGCAATCCCGCCGTTCGATGCTGTTGCAGTGTTTCAGCAATTCAACTGGGGTAACGCGTGCAACGGTGGGCCGATCTGGTTTCTGGGCATCTACAAGGATGGCACCTTCACAGTTTCCGATCCCATCGACTTCTGTGATGGACCTTCACCCATAGTCTTGATTTCTTCCAAAACTATTCATGTAGTTTTGCCTGCCTCTCAGTCTCAAGGCGGAACAGAGGGCAACCCTGAAGAATGGATATATATTCAAGGAAAAGTACAAGCTGCGCAAAGCCGTGAGAGAAAATAGATTCCGTGGCGACTACGCAGTGCATAAATTAGGTTGGAGTGAGAATCATGCCCTTAACAGAAGAACAGATTAAATTCATAAATACCCACTTGGAAGATGTAAGAGAACAGATTATTCAAGTAGCGGAAGTGGAGGCATCAAAGAATGCCGGTAAGCTCGAAGTTCAAAAGCTTATATCGATAGCGTTAGAGTTTGCTCAAAGCGAACCATTTCCGCCCAGAGAATCGACATCCGTGTGGTGTCAAATCACCAGCGTTCTCACCAGTGTTCCTGGAATTATTTGGGTATCTGCGATACTTACTGTTACTTTCGGAGTTCTCAGTGCTTTTTATCCTGCATCAACATCGTTGTCGGATATGGCAAAAGTTTTTGCTGGTGCTATTGTTGGAGCGTCCGGAGTAAGTGCTACGACAACCAGAAGACCATAAGGTGGATTCGCCGATAAGCAATCTACCTTAGTTTTGAAGGCTGCGATGGTTTTCTATCGCAATACAGTTCTACGCACATGCAAAATTTATCATAGGGCCATGTTGTAACCATTCAGAATCTTGCCTTGTCCGTATTTTACGTTATTGCAAGCCCCTATTTCCCTCTCAAGATACATGATTTTTTTTGAATAGGAATTAAAAAATAATTGATAACAATTGTTTCGTTGATTGATAAACCATATTGAAAAGGAGTGGAGTGATGTTGAAGTCGGTTGATATTTTAATAGGACTGTCTGTCGTAATGCTGGTCGTCAGCATGGCGGTGACTTTAATAAATCAAGCAATACTTAACCTGCTAGCCAGTCGAGGGCAAAACTTGCGTGACGGTCTAGCGGACTTGCTTGAACTACTGGATGCGGGCATGACACGTAAGGAAGCGGAAACCATTGCGGAGAAAACGCTCTCCCACCCAATAATTGGAGGAAAAATATGGTCTTGGCTACCCTCTTGGCTGCGCCCTATTGTTCAGTTTTATAAGTATGGGGATGTCATTCACCGGGAGGAGTTTATCAAAATATTACTCGGCTTGGGAGCGTCCCATTATGGCGCAATAGTGGCGCTAAACAGCATTGAGAATGAGGTTAAAGCTGGAGTAGCCACTTCCCAAAGAGCAAATATAACTGTAACCCTTAATACGCTCAAAGAAGAATTAAAGAAAACTCCTGAATTGGCAAGGGCCGGGCTCGAAGAGTTAATCAGTAAGCTCGATGCTGCAACGACTATTAATGATCAACAAAAACAGTACGAACTACTAAAAGATGCTGTTTCCAAGCAATCTGCCGCGATTGGAACGCTAATAAGTGTACTGAAAGCCAATGGGATTGAGAATCCTGCCGCCACATTGAAGAACGTCCGTATGTTGGCATTGGAATATGAGAAATCCCACCCGGAACTCGCCCATGATGTTCGCCAAACTAACGCACTCTTGCAGGAAGCTTCCAGCGAATTTCTGGCAAAAATTAGCCTGAATTTCGATCAGGTGATTGATAGGGTCAGTGTGCGTTTTACCTCCACCACACGAGTTGTCACCTTTTTCAGCGCTGCAGCAGTGGCTATTGTATTGCAACTGGACACGGTTAATGTAATGAACCGTCTAGCGATGGATGATGCGATGCGTGCCGCTTTCGTTGAAGCGGCAGTTAAGCTTAATAATGATGAGTCAGCAAAAAACATGGCTCTAAAATCAAAGGCGGAGCCAGGAAAACTACCCTCAGAAAATGTTGGTCAAGGTCAAGCCGAACCGATTGCTGAAAAAGATAAAGCCAAGCAAGATGCTGATAAGAAGAAAGAATATCTGGTCTTTTTGGCCAATCAGGGTGTGATAAACTTTCCCAATAATACGAAATGGTGTGAAAATTGGAATTATGTAAGTATCCCCGGCATTATTCTATCCATTTTTTTGTTAAGCCTTGGTGCGCCGTTTTGGTATAACATCCTTGGCAAATTATTGCAGTTGCGTTCCTTATTGGCACAAAAGGACGACGAACAAAAGAATATCAGGCAAACGACCCAGGATCCGGGAACCACTTCCCAACAAAATCTGGATAATCCACCACCGCCCAACCCATTGCAGGGTGAGAGAGGCGATTTAAACGCCGTCGGTTGATAGAGGATATAATTATGGAGAAGAGATGGATTGGTTGCGCACCAGATAATTTCCGCAAAGGCCGCCCGGCGGGGTTAAAGCCAGACATAATCGTCTTGCACTCGCTTGAGGGTAGCCTTGCCAATGCCGATACTCGCTGCAATAGTTCGGGAGTTTTAATGTCATTGCATTACGCGATGAATAGCAAGGGCGAAATCCACCAGTATGTCGATGAACAAGACACCGCGTTTCATGCGGGTTTGGTGGTAAATCCATCAGCAAGCTTATTAAAGGCTAGACCCAATACCAACCCGAACTTCTTTTCGATTGGAATTGGGCTGGAGGGAAACACTGGCGAATCATGGACGGAATCCCAATATGTCGCCTTGTCGACGCTAATGAGGGAAATCGCCGACCGATGGACCATACCGCTTGATAACGATCACGTAGTGCCGCACAGTGCAATTCGCGCATCTCTGCTTTGCCCTGATTCAGGAGCGGATATGGAGCGTCTGCTTAGCAATGCTATACCTAATGACCAAGCTCAATCGATTGGCGGCAAAGAGGTTGTGTCATTGTCGAATGTCAATGTACGAAGTCGCGCCTCAGTTACCGCCCCGGTATTGCGTGTACTGGCTGCCAGCACCAAGATTAAAATTGTTAATTTCGTGGCGGGCGAGTCAGTAAAAGGCAACTCCTACTGGTATCAAGATGAGGAAGGCAGTTTTTTGTGGGCGGGAGCAACAGACCGGCCCAACCCCTATGCTTTACAAGAACCTACAGATACTGCCAATACCGACACCATGGTTTTGCCTACACCTGCCGCCCCTGCTGTAGCTTCAATACCAATCAATCGAGCTAAGTTTCGTTTACCTGCGGGGCAATTCTATACAGAACGACCAAAAAAGGATCTCATCGTTTTGCATTTTACAGCTGGAACATCCGCCAAGTCGGCATTTGACACTTGGCTAGCTGATCCACAACATGTTGCAACAGCCTATATCATCGACACAGACGGTGTTATCTACGAAGTATTTGATCCTACACAATGGGCTTTTCATCTTGGTGTTAAAGGATCAAATGGCCGCTTCGACAAACGCTCAATCGGCATAGAAATCGCCAATGTCGGTCCGCTTCGCCCTTCTAAGAATGACCCGAATATTCTTAATTGGTGGCCAAGCAAATTTGAGACGAAATACTGCAATAAAAGTGAAACCGATAAATATATCGAGGAGACCTATAGACATGAGAAATATTTTGCCGCCTTCCCGAATGAACAGAAATTGTCAATACGCAATCTGTTAAACGATTTATGTGATCGTTTCTCGATACCAAAAACTTTACCCCCTGTTGACAAACAATTTGAGTACGACCTGGCTTTTTTCGACAAATACACCGGAATTGCAAGTCACGCTAATTACCGCAGTGACAAATGGGACATCGGACCAGCATTTGACTGGCCTACTTTGGGAATTGCTAACTCAACTGGTTAATTTACCTCTGCTTTGAAGCAGGTACCAATTTGTGGGGTGGTTTCGCACCAGCAAATCATCTCCAGCGTCAAACCAAGGATGGACTACCATCGGCGAATTCAGCTTACGCATTCAATTGTACCTACAGCCAAAACCATCAACCATAAAAAAAGGCTGGATATTCTCCAGCCTTTTTCGTTTTTTTACGATTAATGCAACAACCCCTGCAATAACCCATTCAATTTATGCACAAACGCCGCCGGATCATCCAACTGCCCGCCTTCGCTCAAAATAGCTTGATCGAACAGAATATGCGTCAAATCGGCAAAGCGGGTATCGTCCTGCTCTTCTTTCATACGAACCACCAACGGATGGGTCGGGTTAAGCTCGAAGATCGGCTTTCTGCCCATTCCCATGCCTAATCCTTGTCCGGCATCTTTCATGATTCTTTCCATATTCAGGCTCATGCCGTAGACATCGGCGACCAGACAGGCAGGTGACTCGGTTAAACGATGACTCAAACGCACTTCGCTGACTTTATCGGCCAGCACGTCTTTAATCTGTTTCAGTACGGTTTCAAAATCCTTGCTCACTTCTTCCTGAGCAGCTTTGTCTTCTTCGGCATCCAAAACGCCCAAGTCCAGATCGCCTTTGGCGACAGACTGTAAATGCTTACCGTCGAATTCGTCCAGGTTAGACACCAGCCATTCGTCGATACGATCCGACAGCAATAAGACTTCGATGCCTTTTTTGCGGAAGATTTCCAAATGCGGGCTGTTTTTTGCCGCCGAGAAAGTGTCTGCGGTCACATAATAAATCTTGTCCTGGCCTTCTTTCATGCGGCTGACGTAAGTTTCCAGCGAAACTTCCTGTTTGTCGGTATCGGCATGGGTTGAAGCAAAACGCAGCAATTTGGCGACGCGCTCTTTGTTGCCATGATCTTCAATCGGGCCTTCTTTGATAACCGGGCCGAATTGAGACCAGAAGGTCTCGTATTTTTCCGGCTCGGTCTTGGCCAGGTCTTCCAGCATACCCAGCACTTTCTTAACGGCGCCCGATTTGATCGCGCTGATTTGCTTGCTTTGTTGCAGGATTTCCCGCGATACGTTCAGCGGCAGGGAATTGGCGTCGATAATTCCCCGGATAAAACGCAAATAACGCGGCATTAGCTGTTCGGCGTCGTCGGTGATAAACACTTTGCGTATGTACAGTTTTACGCCGTGCTTGGTGTCCCTGTCCCACAGGTCGAACGGCGCACGGGACGGCACATAAAGC
>JBAQYH010000010.1:0-3397 GCA_049299935.1 Methylobacter sp.
CCTGTGCCCGCTACGGGCATCCGCATTAACGCTTTACAGCCTGTTGTCGATAGTGCCGGTCATCGCCATGCTGTTCGGTATCGCCAAGGGTTTCGGGTTTGAAACAATGCTCGAGCAACGCTTGATCGAGCAAGCCCCGGAGCGGGATACGCTGGTAGTACAGCTAATCAGTTTTGCGCAAAACCTGCTGGAAAGCACTAAAGGCGGGGTTATTGCCGGGATTGGGGTTGTCGTCCTGTTTTGGACCATTATCAGCTTGATTGGCAATATCGAAGAATCGTTCAACCACATCTGGAAAATAGGCAAAGGACGGTCAATAAGCCGCAAATTCAGCGATTATTTATCCCTGATGTTATTGGCGCCCGTTATATTAATAGCCTCCGGCAGTATTACGGTGCTCCTGAACACCGAGATAGCCTGGCTGATAACGATTATTCACTTACCGGAATTCGGCACTTGGCTGGTCATTAAAGCACTGGGCTTGTTGCCCTTGGTGCTTATGGCCGGATTATTTGCCTTTACGTTTATTTTTATGCCCAACCATAAAATCGATTACAGGGCAGGCATCATTGCCGGTGTTGCGACCGGTGTTATGTATCAGCTGTTGCAATGGGCTTACCTGAGTTTACAGATCGGCGTATCCAGTTATAACGCCATTTACGGCAGTTTTGCAGCGTTACCCTTGTTTGTCGTCTGGCTACAAACCGGCTGGATGGTTGTCCTATTGGGTTGCGAGGTGGCTTTTTTTCTACAGAATTATGAGATTTACCGGAATAATAACCGGTTTTCCGATTTAAGTTTCTCACTGCAAAAAGTCATTACCCTGCAAACAACGCATCTGATTATCAAGAATTTCATTCAGATGAATAACCCGTTAACCGCAGCCGAAATAGCGGCCAGACTGGTTATACCGATCGCATTTATTCAGCCCGTTTTATCGAATTTAACGGCAAGCCATATTGTCGTCGAGTTTAAAAATCAGGACGAAGAGGATGAGGTTTACCAGCCTGCCGTCGATATTAATATACTCACTATGGCTTATGTTATTAACGCATTGGAACAGTGTGGACAAAATCAACTGCCGGATACCAATCAGGAACCGCTGTTTATGAATGCAGTCGGCAATTTTAAGGAGTTGATGGAAGCTTCTGAACAAAATCGTTTATTAAAAGACATTTAGCGCCTAACCGAAAAAACCGGTTTCAAAAAAATCCGCATTGCTTTGTGTTCGTAAAGCGATAACGCCACTCAAAAAGCGAAAGTCTTTCGTTTTCTCCTCAATCGACTCCCCAATGTGCGATGGCGTACAGACTCGCGGCGGCGGCTCGTTTAATAATCTCCCAAGCTCAACACTGTGGAGACTCATTGTGACCCTTCCTAATATCTCAGCCGCTGACGAATACACTGGTCCCCAACAAACTCAAGCAAGCGCAATATCGTGGGCCGCCATCGCGGCAGGAGATGCTGAAGCCGCCCTGCCGTTGATCCTTTTGATGTTGGGAACAAGTTTGGGCCTGTCCTCGGCCTCAACATGGGCATACAGCGAAGAGGTCTACTTTCGCGGCGCCGCGCAACGCAGCATAAACTGCTTATAACTCTGTATGTGGTATCGTTGAACAGCGAAACCCGCCGCATGGTTGAGCAGATTACCGCTACGCTCGCCAACCTTTACGATCCCGGACACTGGATTTTAGACGTCGTCGAAGTACTGGGCAGGCAGGAAAAGGCCCTGGAAAAATACGTGCTTGCGGCGTTGATGCGCGAAGAGCCGGAACCCGTGCTGAAACTGCTCGGCGGCCCGTCGCGGGTGCCTTCAGTCATCGCGGGCATTACACCGAAGCTAAAGGAATCGGTGTACAAACCATCATCGTTTAAGCAAACTTGCCGACTATGGCCACCTACCTCTCCAAGCTCGACCTGATTCTCAACACTATCACCGACGGCGTTTTGGTTGTAGATAGCCAGGGCGTCGTACTCTATGCCAACCAAGCTGCCGAAATCCTGCTGGCACGCGGCCGGTTAATCGGCCAATCACTGGCGATTCCAGTCAGTCCTGATAAAAACAGCTATCAGGACATTAATCTGATCCGTCCGAACGGACTCGCCTGGGCGGAAATGCGTTCCGCGCCGCTGGAATGGGACGGACGACCCGGCTACGTCATCGCCCTGCGCGACATCACCGAACGCAAGTCCGCAGAAGAAGCGATCAAACAACTTGCCTTTTATGATTTACTGACCAAGCTTCCTAACCGTCGGCTGTTACAGGAACGGTTGAAGCACAGTATTGACGTGGAACGCCGCGAAGGCAAGCAATTGGCCTTGCTGATGCTCGATCTGGATCGTTTTAAAGCAGTCAACGACAGTCTGGGACATCAGGCGGGCGACGCGTTACTGCAACAAGTCGCTGAAAGAATCACCAACCGATTGCGCGATGTCGACATGGTTGCCCGTTTGGGCGGCGATGAGTTTATCGTGTTGCTGGAAGATATTACCCACCCGGACGATGCCGCACGGGTCGCTGAAAAAATTATCATTGATTTAAGCAGACCTTTTAAATTGCCCCAAAGTGACGATGTGCGGATAGGCGCCAGCATTGGCATCAGCCTGTATCCGCAACACGGAAACAGCTCTGAAATATTACTGGATTACGCCGACGCAGCGTTGTATCACGCCAAAGATAGTGGGCGTGGCTGCTTTGCCTATTTTTCCGAAGCCTTGACGATTTCTGCCCGTGAGCGCATTGAAATGGAAAACCGGTTACGCCGGGCGATTCAGCAACAGGAACTGCACATATTCTATCAACCGCAAATTGATATTGTCAGTGGCCGTATTGTCGGCGCTGAAGCATTAGTGTATTGGCAAGATCTTAATGAAGGGCTAATTCCGCCCTCCCGCTTTATCCCCATTGCCGAGGAAACCAGTTTGATTGTGGAGATTGGCGAATGGGTGCTGAGGGAAGCCTGTCGTCAAGGCCGGCTGTGGCTGGATATGGAGTTGCCGCCGTTAACCATGGCGGTTAATGTTTCCTCGCACCAGTTCCATCGTAGCGACATTAACGCCTTGGTTGCAAAAGTACTGGCCGAAACCCATTTTCCGGCAGGGCGACTGGAATTGGAAATAACAGAAAGCGGATTGATGGAAAATCAGGACAAAACGACGGTTATTCTCAATGGCCTGCATATACAGGGCATTCATCTTGCCATTGACGATTTCGGCACAGGGTATTCGTCGCTGGCTTATCTCAAAAGTTTCTCTCTGGATGTGCTGAAAATCGACAAGAGTTTCATTGCTGAGATTCCCTTCAATACTGACGACATGGAAATTGCAGCGGTCATTGTGGCGATGGGGCATATCTTAGGTTTCAAAGTGCTGGCAGAAGGCGTGGAAACGCCGGAGC
>JBAQYH010000011.1:0-3394 GCA_049299935.1 Methylobacter sp.
GATCTAACCTACGCAGTGAAGCAATGAAAAAAAAGATAGAGGAACTTATCCTGCAAGCCGTTGAAACACTTAAATCAGACGGTGTTCTCGCACAGGACATTACCCCGAACATTACGATTGACCGCACCCGTGACCCGCAACACGGCGATTTTGCTTCGAATCTGGCATTAATGCTGGCGAAACCGGCCAATACCAACCCGCGCCAGCTGGCCGAAAAACTGATTGCCGCGCTGCCTCAAGACACCGCAGTTGTTAAAGTAGAACTGGCAGGTCCCGGCTTTATCAATTTCTTTATCGACCCCACAGCCCAATTTCAGGTTATTAAGCAAATTCACGACGAGGGTCGGGAATTCGGCTTGAGTCAAATCGGCGCGGGCCAAAGAGTCCAAGTCGAGTTTGTCTCCGCCAATCCTACCGGGCCTTTGCATGTGGGCCATGGCCGTGGAGCCGCCTACGGTTCCGTAGTTGCCGACTTATTGGAAGCCGTCGGTTTCGACGTGCACCGTGAGTATTATGTCAACGACGCCGGCCGGCAGATGGACATACTCGCCACCAGTATCTGGCTCAGATACCTGGAAGAATGCGGCGAAGTGGTGCATTTCCCCAGCAACGGCTACCGGGGCGAATATGTCCGCGAAATCGCCTGGGACATCCATAAAAACGCCAATAACGAATACCGCAGACCCGTAGAACTGGTGTTTGAAGACATACCGGCCGATGAACCTGCGGGCGGCGACAAGGAACAACATATCGATGCGCTGATAGCCCGCGCCAAAACCTTGCTGGGCGCATCGCTATACCAGGACTTTTTTCAAATAGGCCTGAACAACATCCTGGAAGACATCAAGATCGACTTGAGCGAGTTCGGCGTCGACTATCAGGAATGGTTTTCAGAACGCCGGCTGATGGATGACGGCTCGGTGGAACAAGCGCTGGAGCGCCTGCGTACCGGCGGCCATCTTTATGAACAGGACGGCGCGACCTGGTTTGCCTGCGCCAAGCTGGGCGACGAAAAAGACCGGGTGGTGGTTCGCGACAACGGCCAATCGACCTATTTCGCATCCGATATTGCCTACCACATGAACAAGCTGGATCGCGGCTTCGACCGGATCATCAACATCTGGGGCGCCGATCATCACGGCTATATTCCCAGAGTCAGGGCTGCCATTCAGGCCTTGGGCGCCGACGAATCCAAGCTGAAAGTGCTGCTGGTGCAGTTTGCCTCGCTGTATCGCGGCGAAGAAAAAGTGCAAATGTCGACCCGCTCCGGCGAATTCGTCACCTTGCGGCAACTGCGCAATGAAGTCGGCAAAGACGCGGCGCGTTTCTTTTACGTGATGCGCCGGTCGGAACAGCACATGGATTTCGACATGAAACTGGCGACCTCCAGATCCAACGAGAACCCGGTATTTTACGTGCAATACGCCTATGCCAGGGTATGCAGCGTATTGCGCCAATTGGACGAAAAAGGCCTGGAGCGCGACTTGCTGCTGGGCATGACAAACCTGACGCTGTTGACCGAAGAGCATGAGAGCAATCTGCTGGGCACGCTGGCGCGCTACCCCGAAACGCTGGAACGCGCCGCGTTGCAATACGAACCGCATCAGCTGATTCAATACCTGCGCGAATTGGCAACCGAGTTCCACACCTACTACAACGCGCATCAATTCCTTGTTGATGATGCAAAAATTCGCAATGCAAGGCTCAATCTGATTTGCGCTGTAAAACAGGTATTGGCGAACGGCTTGAACTTGCTGAATATCAACGCACCTGAAGCAATGTAACATGGCTAAAGACTACAAACACAGAGCGCAGAATAAAAACTCCGCATCGTACCGGCAAAAATCGGACAGCCTTAGCCTGTGGCGATGGATGCTGATTACGGCGCTGATTATCTCGTTTGTAGTCTTTCTGGTTTATTTGCGCGGCACCGGCTCGAAACAAATACCCCCTCCTCCCGCTATACCGACCCAGCCTGAGGAGATCAAAGTTGAAGCGCCGAAGCAGGAGAAAAAGCCTGAACCGGGACCGGTGTTGCCGCAATTTGATTTTTATACCATCCTGCCTGAAAAAGAAGTCATCGTGCCGGATTACGAAATTAACACGCGCGCCAGGGAAGAGCGGGTAGGACAGGCGAAAACCGCCAGTTATATCTTGCAGGCCGGCTCGTTCAGGGACTTTAAAGATGCCGACAGCCTAAGAGCCAAGCTGGCTTTAATGGGGATTGAATCCAAAGTCGAGAAAGCCAAAGTAGGCAATGTGGTCTGGAATCGAGTCAAAATGGGGCCTTATACCCAGATGGCCAGCGTTAGCACGATCCGCACCCGGTTAAGAGAAAACGGTATAGACGTGATCGTCATGGAAGTTGGCAATTAATTAAAGATTAAGACTGCATGGACGCAGGAGGTAGAGCACCAACAGTAGGCGCTTTAGGCGATGCAGGAGCAATTGCCGAGACACGAAGAAAACTCAGGCCGGCGCGCGCCTTTTCGTAACTCAACCGTACTGGAAATCTTGATACCCAAAATGGATTGCCCATTGGAATGCTCTAAAATAGCCTAGTCATTCCGGCCTTCGTAAATGGCATGCCACAAGCACCGCATCTCTCGCAGTTCCCCCCTTGAAAACATATGCAGTACCCGGAGCCTATGCACTGTGTTATGCTTTTTGCAATCAACACCGGCCTGCGAAATACATGAGGAAACTGATATGGGTTTGGCATTAAAAGACACACAACACCATTGCTACGGCGATTATCTGGCTTGGCCTGATGAAATACGTTATGAGCTGATCGATGGCAGCGCGTATGCGATGTCTCCTGCTCCTGATCTGGCGCATCAGGATGTGGCAGGGGAAATTTATCTACAGGCCCGCTTGGCACTTAAGGATAAACCTTGCCGCGCATTCATTGCGCCAGTCGATGTCCGCCTTCCGAAACACAATGAAGCGGACGAAAGCATCGATACCGTCGTACAACCGGACGTATTGGTGGTCTGCGACAGCAACAAACTGGATCGGCGCGGCGTACGCGGTGCGCCGGACTGGATCGTGGAAGTGTTATCGCCGTCCACGGCCGGACACGATCAAATCAAAAAACGCAACCTATACGAACGCCACGGCGTAAAAGAATATTGGCTGATTCACCCGATTGACCGGGTATTGACCGTTTACCGTTTGATCGGCGGCGAATACGGCAAGCCCGAACTGTACGAACTGAATGGCGAAACCCAGGTCGGCGTGTTGCCGGATATAGTGATTCGATGGGATGAATTAGCCGCGCGGTTGCCGGTTGATTATTGACCTTATGGCGGACTGGAGTCTGGGCGTTCGCGGGATACAGCCTGAGCGAATTAAGCCGTTACAGTAAGGCGCTCTGAATGAATAAGGTTGTTAC
>JBAQYH010000012.1:0-2843 GCA_049299935.1 Methylobacter sp.
ACATAAACCATCCCAACCTCTTTAATTAATCTTCCTTAACATTACGCTGACCGCCAGCCGACATTTAGTGGCAAAAAACTGCCACCAACCAAAAAAAAACTACCGCGCCCCACCGTCAAAAAACTGACCTCCCCGCAAATCGTGAAATTTACCTAAATAAATTCAACGAATTAAGCCGAATTTTATTGTTGGCACAAAAATAGCATATTTAAATTCGACATTTTTTATTTTCTATCAGGAGACCGTTATGACCAGCATAATTAACACCAACATCTCATCAATGAACAGTCAGCGTAACTTAAGCCAAACCAGCAACAATCTGGCGACCTCAATGGAGCGCCTATCGTCCGGCATGCGGGTTAACTCGGCAAAAGATGACGCGGCTGGGTTGGCGATTAGTAACAAAATGACGTCACAGATACGCGGCATGACCGTTGCTGTTAGAAATGCCAACGATGGCATTTCCTTGGCGCAAACCGCTGAAGCGGCGATGGGAACCCTAACCGAGACCATGCAACGTATGCGTGACTTGGCCGTGCAGTCGGGTAACGATGCAGCAGTAACATCGGCAGACAGGGAGAAAATCCAGACAGAATTCAAACAACTGAATGATGAGTTGACTCGTATTGTTTCCAACACCGAATTCAATGGTAAGAAGATTATCAATGGCTCTTTGTCCGGCGGCTTGGTTATCCAGGTAGGCGCCAATACGGCTGCCGACAACCATATATCTGTTGATATTGCCAATTTGGCCGTTACCATATCCGGTGTTACCGGAGCCAGCATAGGCAGTAACGCAGGTGTAGGCGGCGCATCGGCAGCGATCGATGCCTTGGATGCGGCTATTGCAAGCATCGACACATCAAGAGCGAGTTTGGGCGCGGTTCAAAACCGTTTTACCACTACTATCGGCAACTTGCAGTCTTCCATTGAAAATCAATCAGCTGCCCGTTCACGGATCACCGATACTGATTTTGCGATGGAAACAGCCAATTTGAGTCGTAGCCAGATTCTGCAACAAGCGGGTACTGCGATGCTGGCACAGGCCAATCAATCCACCCAGTCTGTTTTGAAATTACTGCAATAACGTCTACACTGTATGCACAACACAGGCACTGCCTAGCGCATCTACAGCCTAGGCAGTGTGTTCTTTGGCAGACCTTACACAGAACATCATGACCACCGCTAATTTTAATCAAGCATCCACCGCAGGCGCCTTAAAAACCAATGCCTTCGGTGACAGGTACCTGTATAACATCAGTCGTGGCAGCTTTGACAGGGTAAGCGCGCAAGCAATATTCGATGCCGAATTCAGCAAATCGCTATTACTGGAAGATACCCTTAACATCATCATCGGCACAGACTCCGGCCTGCTGCCCAAATATGTTCAACAACGAGGCATTCCTATTGGCTCACGCTTTATTTTTATTGAGCCTGATCCTATTCTGGAACAATTACATCAAAACCAGTTACTTGACGATCTGCCGCCGGAAATAGTTTGCACCACAGCCTCACAATGGGAAGAACATGCTCACACATTCAAAATAAAAGAATACTCATATATCAGCGGCATTAAATTATTCAACGCCATTTGTGCACAACAGGACGTTCTTGACGACTATGCCGAGCTAAGCTGGCAACTGAGAGAATCCATCAATATATTGAACTTTCGGTACTTCACAGCCATCGGCAGCGAGAGTTTTATTGTTCGCCAACTGGAAAATATTGCCGAAAACATTTTACCCGTCACATTGCTAGCCGATGCCTATCAAGGCAAGACTGTCATCATCCTTGCCGGCGGACCATCATTAACCACAGTGTTTCCGTGGCTGCTGGACAATCGGCACAAACTGGTCGTTTTTTCAGTCTCGCGCATCTCCCGGCAACTGATTACTGCCGGAATCGAGCCGGATTTTGTGTTTTCAGTCGATCCACAAGAAGAAAACATAGATGTCAGCAAGGAAATGTTTTTATTCAGCGACAAAGTCATCTTTATAAACAGTTACCACGTACAACCGGCATTACTTAATCAATGGCACGGGCAAAATCTTTATATGGGACCAAGATTACCGTGGAAATCGGATCTCAACATTGACAACATGGGGGGCGTCGGGCCAACGGTAAGCAACTCCGCATTGTCGATAGCGCATTACTTCGGCTTTAGCAAAATATTGTTGGCCGGTTTTGACGTGTGCTACACCAAAGACGGCATCACCCATGCAACCGGCAGTGACGAGCAATTGTCAGGACCAAAATATGACTTAATCCCTTTGCAGGTTGAAACCTATAGCGGCGAATTCAGACCCACAAGCCATGGATTTGTCATGCTACTGCAGACACTAGAACAACAGGCAAAGATCATTACCGCCGATCACCGTGAAATCATCAACCTAGCCCCTTTTGCTGCCAAAGTCGAGCATATTACTCACATTCCCACCACAGAAATCATCCTGCCTGACATTCAAGCCGACGACATAACCAACCCAATACAGCGCATACCTCAACTAACCTATGCCGCATTGAATAAGCATTATCAAGCAGTGATTGATGACCTGGAGAAAGCAGACTTTCAAATGAAAGCTATTGCCAAATTAGCCAAAAAAGCGTTGAACATCAATCAACGCATGTATAACCCGGAAGGCAGGATTGAAAATTACAAGGAAAAACGTGAGCTGGACAGCATTGAAAAACAGCTCAAGAGGAAATACCGGCACCACAGCAAACTGGTAAAACAGATTGGCGTGCGGCATTTTATTAAAATCACCTCTCCGCACGACTCCGATGAATGCAATGCAGAAAAAGCTAAAAAACTGGGCAACATCTATTATCAGGCCTACCAGTCC
>JBAQYH010000013.1:0-1841 GCA_049299935.1 Methylobacter sp.
GCCCAATGTCGGCGTTTCATGGGCGTAGTCCATTTCCTGCTGCGTCGGACAAGAAGCTTGAGCTGTCCGATCAAACGCTCCCGTGGTTCCGGGTTTTCCAGGGTATTGATCACAGACTGGATCTCAGTCGTCTCGGGTGTGGTTTTCGCAGCCGTTTCCTGGGCATGGGCCTCTGCGCAGCAAAGCCCGAACAACCGCCAGCAAAAAACAACGAATGGATGGCGGCTCATCATGGTTTGGGTGGGCAACCGGCTGAGCAAGGCCAACGAGCGACTCTTGAGAGCATAATTCTCTCCAGCTGAGTAATCACGACTTGGGTCCGGCTCGGCGGCATTCGGTACTGTCCGCCGGAGCGCATCTGCTTTGTAAGTTAGAATCAGTAGAAAATCATCTTCATTTTATAGAGATAAAGGGACGGAAAATATCAGTACAAATACTGCCTAGGGCATGATTTTCTATGACAAGGCTTTTATCGTGCCATCGTGATGGCGTGAGTCTTGGTGGTGAAGCCGGGCCAATGCTCGCTCCGAGCCATAAGGGCTATACGGCAGCATTTTCAAAACATATTTTTAGCCTCAGGCTTTCAATTGCTTCATCCAGCGATAGACGGTGGTTTCAGTGACTTTCTGATGCGCCCATTGCAGCCAACGAGTGATGGTGGTGTAAATGATCATTAGGAAGGCAAAGGTTAACAGCTGCGGTTTGGTCAGCGCAAATACCCTGGCTACCAGCAAAGTACCGAGTAATTTTGCCAATATTTCCATCAGGATGCCTTGCAGGATCATTCCATGCGCCAGCAATCCGAATGCCAGTAGATTGATCGGCGTAACAATCAGTATCGGAATACTAAACGCCACCAGCGCCATGGGCGCAGTTGTCTGACTGAGCCATTGTTCAAATCGTTCCAGATTCAACAGCTTAGATAATGAGCGCCCAAATGCCGTCAATTTGTCCCAAAGCCACTCCTCAATGATCAGGAAGATAGCCAAAAGCGAAAGCAGAGTTTTTTTCATAGTTCGATCTAAAGAGAGAATTCAACAACGGCATTATAGGCACAGCCCGGTTATTCAGGGGCGAATACTTGAGTCGGAGCATAAGCAGTTGCGTAGATCTAATCCGTATCTGTTCGCTACCGTACCGACGGTCTTCAGTTTTGTATGTATTGTTTATCAACTGATGTTACGTAGTTATTCGAAAAGTGTCGCTACCGTGACAATTATTTGAATCGGGTTTTCGCACCCGAGGGCGAGTGACTTTCTTTTGCGTCGCCTCGGCAATTGCTCCCAGCATTGGTCTACCTCCTGCATAACTCACAGGGATGTGGGGAATGCAGATATTGCAGGAGCAAATATCTGTCCATGCAGTCGAAAAGAAAGTAACCAAAGAAAAGGAGCACCGGTTGCCGCTTATTTCCTGTGCTCGGCGCGGCAAACGGGAGAAATGCCATCCGTGCGTAACATCAGTTATTAAGCGTTGGGAGAGATCATCTCGCGCTTTGGTTACTGTTAAATAATTATCAGTAGATACTTATGAATCAGGATCGTTAAGTCCATGATTCAGAAAGATTTCCTGGGCTTTGGCTGGTAACCACGGGTAAGAAACCCTTTAATACAACTTATATAGGATAATACTATGAAAACTAAAGAAATTATAACTGTTGGCTTGGTTGCTTTGGCGTTATTGGCCGGCTGTAACAAAGAAAAGGAAACCTCCACTACCTCTACCTCCAGCAAAACCGTTACAACACCCGCTTCGCCTGAAGAACCAGCGACTACTAAAGAATCAACCTCTACCACCACAACCGATACAAAAAAATAAGATAAGAGTTCCCGGTTCCCAAT
>JBAQYH010000014.1:0-3578 GCA_049299935.1 Methylobacter sp.
GTATTTGTCTACGGGTGTTTTTCCTGGCTGATGAAAGCCGCTCATCCTGAGCCTGTCGAGGGATTTGTAGGGGCGACCAACCGTTTTCCCATATTATCGTTCCCACGCTCCGGCGTGGGAATGCAGAGTTTGACGCTCCAGCGTCGTCTTGAGCCAATTTAATGTGGGCGCGTTTTGCTAAGATGGCCTTGGTCGTCACCGTTGCTTTAACAACGCCCACCGCCCATGCCCTGGATAGCGTATCGCTTAATGTCGGAACCCTTACAGGAAGCCAATGGCGGTTGGAAGGCATTAATATCGCTCTGACCGACCTGTCGCAAAACCCGCAAAAACTGGCCTTAACGATCGCCCGGTTAAGCCTGCCCAAACCATTCAATGATCTCAATCTGGCCAACATCCGCTGTACGGCTTTCACTTGGCAAAACAAGGAATTGTTGTGCGAACAGGGCAGAGCGGAGATGCGTTCAAAACAATGGCAGTCGCCGGCCGCCAATTTTTCTTTCCATGTCACCGAAAAGCGCAGCTCGTTCAAGTTAACCGACTTGCACCTGGCCGGTGGAACGGTTCAAATTGACGGTGAAGAGCGGGGCGACCAATGGCAGTTGCAGATTGACGCCAAGGCTGTGGACGGCAAGTTGATTCAACAGCTGCTGCCGCAGGAATATTTCAAACTGAAAGCCGGCAAAATCGATGTTAAGTTAAATGCGTCCGGCAGCCATGCTCGGGTGCAGGAATTTACCCTAACAACCGGGCTTAAGAATTTGACCGGACAGACCAAAGACGGGCGGTTGGCTACCGAGGCGTTAACACTGGAGACAACGCTGAGTGCGAAAAATATTGCCGCAGCTTGCGATTCTTGTCCCCCTCTCCCTGAGGGACGACTTGCATGGATGCAGGAGGTAGAGCAATGCAGGAGCAGTTGCCGAGAGGGTTGGGGTGAGGGGGTACAGAACAATAACGACTTATGGCAATGGCAAAGTCATGTTGATATTAAAGGCGGCGCTTTGTACGTGGAGCCTTTATACATGGAAGTAGCCGGGCAAAATATTGTCTTAGATGCCCAAGGCGACTGGAGTCCATCAAGCAAACAAGTCGAGGTCAATTCGCTAAGCTACCGTCATTCAAAAGCCGGGGAATTAAGCGGCAGCGCAACCGTTAAATACAAGGATGGCGTAAGCATTGAAAAAGCTCAACTCTCGCTGAACAGCGACAACTTGCAGGACTTGTCCGCTATCTACCTGAAACCGTTTTTTGAGCAGACGGCATTGCAAGGCGTTACGCTTGCAGGCCATTTAAAAGCAGAGATCTCCATTAACGAGCAAACCTTAACCGCGCTAACGGCAAGCTTTAATCATCTCGATGTTAAAGATGCCGCAGGCCGGGGCGAAATTCAGGGCGGCGCGGGTACGCTCAACTGGTCGAACGATGAAACCTTCAACCAGCCGTCGGAATTTTCCTGGCAACAATTGCAGATGCGCGCCGTGCCGATAGGCCCGGCCAAGCTTTCGTTGCTGAGTCGGGCCGACACTATCCGGCTGTTAAAAAGCACTCAAGTGCCTTTTTTGGGCGGTGCAATCGCCGTCAATCATTTCAGCTGGCAGGCAAAAAAACAGCAAGACCCCGAAGTATCCTTCGAGGGCGACATAGACAATGTGTCGCTTGAGCTACTATCCCAGGCTCTAAACTGGACGCCGTTATCGGGCACCATCAGCGGTCATATTCCCCGGGTCGAGTACAGTAACAAAACCCTGAGCCTGGGCGGGGAGCTAGTCGTCAAGGTTTTCGACGGCGAGATTAAAGTCAGCAATCTTGCCTCTTCGGGATTATTTACCGATTTCCCAAAATTTCACGGCGACCTGGAAATTGACAACCTGGATCTGGATCAGCTAACCGGCAAGTTTAAATTCGGCGGCATTACCGGCAAGTTGTCGGGCTATGTCCGGCAGCTGTACATGGAAAACTGGCATCCGGTCACTTTCTTCGCGTGGCTGGGTACGCCGGAAGACGATGATTCCCGGCACAGGATTAGCCAAAAAGCGGTGCAAAACATCGCCAACATCGGCGGAGGTGGTGCGGCTGATCTACTGTCCAAGAGTTTTTTAAGATTCTTTGAAACCTTCGGCTACGACAAGCTGGGTTTGGGGTGTTACCTGCATGAAGGCGTATGTCAGTTGATGGGCGTAGAGGCGAGAGAATCCGGCTATGCCATTATTACTGGCGGCGGCCTGCCGCGTATCGATGTGATCGGCTATAACCCCAGCGTTGACTGGAATGTGCTGATGGAGCGGTTGAAGCGGATTACCGCCTCAGATGAAGTGATTGTAGAGTAGGCTAGTATTAGCCACCCGGTGAACAAGCGAAAAGACACTTGCCTTTAACGCTAATAGCCATATAAATTGGTAGTCCTTAAGTATCTGCGGTTGTTACTATCATGTAAAATGGGTGGCTAAAAATTACAGTTAGTAGGATGGCTTCATATGATAAACAAAGCTCTCAAATGGGAATTTGAACAGTGGATTTCAACACTTGAGCCATCCTCGCTTTTGGAAATACACAGAAAGTTTCTTAACTTGTTGATTGCCAACTTCGATACGATTGTTTCACTTGGAACTAATGGCGGAACCAGAGCTAAGAAAATCTCTGAGCTGATAGAGAAAAATCACGAAACATTGTCTACCGTTTTCCCCAATCTAAATAGCCAACACATAAATTCAGAAAAGTTCAGTCGAATCGATGAATTAGTAATCGGTCCATTTAGAGGGTTTTCCACAGAGGCATCCTTTGCCTTCGACAAAAAATACATATTTATGTACGGACCCAACGGCTCAGGGAAATCAAGTTTTTGTGAAGGTCTAGAATATGCCTTGCTGGATAGTATTGAAGAGGCTGAATCCAAGAGGATTCGACTTGATACGTATATTCGCAATACCCAGAAAAGCTACTCTGTGCGTCCTAAGGTGTATGGACTGAACACGGAAAAACAGAAGGTCGAAATTCCACCAAATTCTGCAATCTACCGATTCTCTTTTGTGGAGAAAAACCGCATAGACACCTTTGCACGTATTTCAGCAGTAACAGCAAGCAATCAGAAAAATCGCATAGCTACTCTGTTTGGACTGGACACTTTCAATGATTTTGTCGATAAATTCACCGATAACTTCAATGAACGATACATTACATTGACCAATCAGAAAGAAATCGAATTTATAGCAGAAAGTCAGAAAATTGAACCATCGAAAAAGCTGATTGTTCAAATCGATGAAGAACTAAGGAAACATGCGGAATCAGCTGCAATTTTGATTAATGACGTGGCGAAGGAAGAAATTTTGTCACTTGATAGTCTGAAGAACTACTTGGTCGGAGAAGATGGTGTATCCGGTATTATCGATACGTTTCAGCAAAAGAAGACTGAGAATATACCGGACGACATAAAAACTGATTGTATCGATTTGATCCTACTTGCTTTGACAATGATTCGAGAAGAACTTGGTTTGCTTATAACAGACCTCGAATATTTGCGGGATATTGCTTCGGAAGTCAATTACAAGAATTTGTATAGTGCCATAGAGTTGATTGCT
>JBAQYH010000015.1:0-3521 GCA_049299935.1 Methylobacter sp.
GCTTTATGGGGTGCTTCAGACGCAGCGAATCACAAGTCAATAAAAATATCAACTAAGAATTTTATCGGAAATTATAGCCTGAAGCATTACAGGGATAGTTGTTTAGTCCCCGGAAGCGATAAGTGAAAATGCAAGCTATCCGGCAGTGTCGAAGTGATGACGGGCATAATTCCCGGCATCCTTAGTCATCACATTGGCGAACATGTTCCGAATGTATATGGAGCGAACTCGCACAAGCTGCCGCACATAAAAATACAGCATGACTGATAGGCTTATGCGGCGATTCAAAAGGCTGCCGCTGTATGCAAGCCAAAACTGAACTTTCTGTAAGCCCATGCCTACAAGTGATTTAATTGGGTGTGGGTCTTTTATGAATTGAATTATGTTGGAACGAGGTGTAACTCGTTCTGCCGCCATACGCCTTGACACTCAATAATCCAACATTCACCCACCCGCGTTATGTTTTTTATTGAAAAACACAGCCTAATCTCCTATCCTCCATGCTGAGGTTTTGGCTGGTGGTTAAAACCTTTGCTCACTATGCTCTTAAACTACTCCCACTGGAGACTGTATGAAGATTGGTATACCTAAAGAGATTCACCCGGGTGAAAAACGTGTGGCCACTACCCCTGAGGCCGCAGAACAAATTATAAAACTGGGTTTTTCCGTCCTGGTCGAAAGCGGTGCAGGACTTAACGCGAATATTTCCGATGAAGCCTATAAAGAAGTAGGCGTCGAAATCGTTGACAATGCCAAGACGCTGTGGAAATCGGCGGACATTGTCATGAAAGTTCGCGCACCCGAGCAGCACCCTGAGCTGGCGCTGGACGAAATTGACATGTTGTCCGAAGGCGGCCGTTTAATCAGTTTTATCTGGCCTGCGCAAAATGAAGAATTAATGCAGAAACTGGCTGCCAAAGATGCCACGGTGCTGGCTATGGACAGCGTGCCGCGCATGTCCAGGGCGCAAAAGCTCGATGCGCTGAGTTCCATGGCTAATATTGCCGGTTATCGAGCTGTTATTGAAGCGGCGCAGCATTTCGGCCGTTTTTTTACCGGGCAGATTACCGCCGCCGGTAAAATCCCACCCGCCAAGGTGTTGGTGATTGGTGCGGGTGTTGCCGGACTTGCCGCGATTGGTACAGCGAAAGGCATGGGCGCCATCGTCAGGGCTTTCGATACCCGTCCTGAAGTTAAAGAACAAATTGAAAGCATGGACGCCGAGTTTTTGCTGCTGGACTTTAAAGAAGAAGGCGCCGGCACCGGCGGTTATGCCAAAACCATGTCCAAGGAATTCATCGAAGCTGAAATGGCCCTGTTTGCCAGACAGGCGATGGAAGTGGACATCATCATCACCACCGCGCTGATTCCCGGTAAACCTGCGCCCAAACTGATCACGGAAGGCATGGTTAAATCCATGAAACCGGGCAGCATTATTGTCGATCTGGCTGCCGAACAAGGCGGCAACTGCGCATTGACCGAGAAAGACCAAGTGGTGGTAAAACACGATGTGACGATTATCGGTTACAGCAATTTGCCCAGCCGCTTGGCTAATCAATCGAGCCAGCTTTATGCGACCAACCTCAGGCATTTGTTGACGGAACTTTGCCCTGAGAAAAACGGCACCATCAACGTCAATATGGAAGATGAGGTGATACGCGGCACCACGGTCATTAAAGAAGGCAAAATCACCTGGCCGCCGCCACCGCCAAAACTCTCGGCAGCTCCCGCCCCGCAAACGGAAGCGCCCGCTTATGCATCGGTACAAGAACAAAAAAAATCTGTCATTCCTGCCCCGGTTAAACAATTCCTGCCGTTAATTATCGGCGGTTTGGCGCTGTTCGGCATCGGTTCGGTCGCGCCGGCATCGTTCATGACGCACTTTACCGTGTTTGTACTGGCATGCTTCATCGGTTATCAGGTGATATGGAATGTGACTGCGTCGTTACATACCCCGTTGATGAGTGTCACCAATGCGATCAGCGGCATTATTGTGATCGGCGCTTTGGTGCAGGTTTCCTCACCAACCTTAAATATCAGCATCCTTGCCGGATTGGCGATACTCATTGCGTCTATCAATATTGCCGGTGGCTTTTTAGTCACTCGCCGTATGCTAGAAATGTTCAGAAAATAACCGGAGAATATGATGTCCCATAGTTTAGTCACGATGTCTTACATCGTCGCCACCATTCTGTTCATTTTCAGCCTGAGTGGTTTAAGCAATCAGGAAACCGCCCGCCGAGGCAATTATTACGGCATGCTAGGCATGGCGATTGCGATTATCGCTACCGCATTAAGCGCATCCGTTACCTCTTACAGCATTTTAATCGTTGCCTTGCTGATCGGTGGCGCTATCGGCGCCAGAGCCGCATTAAAAGTCGAAATGACGCAAATGCCGGAACTGGTCGCTATCATGCACAGTCTGGTCGGTATGGCTGCCGTGCTGGTGGGTTATGCCAATTTTATGGATACCTCGGCAAACCTGAGCGGCGTGGAAAAAACCATCCACGAAGTGGAAATTTACATCGGTATCCTGATCGGAGCCGTTACCTTTTCAGGTTCGGTGATTGCTTTTTGCAAACTCAGCGAACGCATCAGCGGCAAACCGATGTTATTGCCTGCCCGTCACTGGTTAAATTTAGGCCTGTTGATTGCAGCTGTCATTCTGGGCGGGATGTTTTTACAACAGACTGAAACCGGCGGCGGCACGTTCCCGTTATTACTGATGACTGTGATTGCGCTGCTGTTCGGCATACACATGGTCATGGCGATCGGCGGTGCCGATATGCCGGTGGTGGTGTCGATGCTGAACAGCTATTCAGGATGGGCGGCAGCGGCAACCGGTTTTATGTTAAGCAACGATTTGTTGAGTGTGACCGGCGCATTGGTCGGCAGCAGCGGCGCGATCTTGAGTTACATCATGTGCCGTGCGATGAACCGCAACTTTATCAGCGTAATTGCCGGCGGCTTCGGCACCTCAGGCGGCGAAGCCGCAGTCGTTGAAGGCGAAGTAACACCGATCAGCGCCGATGAAACAGCACAACTCTTGCTGGATGCCAAAAACATCATGATCATTCCAGGCTACGGCATGGCGGTTGCTCAAGCCCAGCATACGGTTAACGAGATCACCAAACTGTTGCGCGATAAAGGCAAGAAAGTCGGTTTCGGCATCCACCCGGTTGCCGGAAGAATGCCCGGCCACATGAACGTATTGCTGGCCGAAGCCAAAGTACCTTACGACATCGTTTATGAAATGGACGAGATCAACGAGGATTGGGGACATGTTGACGTATCGATCGTGATCGGTGCCAACGACATTGTCAATCCGTCAGCGCTGGATGATCCCAACAGCCCGATTGCCGGTATGCCGGTACTGGAATGCTGGAAAGGTGAAACGACCGTCGTGCTTAAACGCAGCATGGCGTCTGGCTATGCTGGCGTAGGCAACCCGTTATTCGTACTGGAAAACACCCGCATGTTGTTTGGCGATGCCAATGCGACCATGCAGGCGGTGTTGAAGG
>JBAQYH010000016.1:0-4664 GCA_049299935.1 Methylobacter sp.
GTTACAAATAATTGCACATAAAAAAGCCCGGCCAGGTTTTCACCTCCGGGCTTGTTTGATTTAAGTTGCGGCGCGTTATTTTTTCATTTCTTTTTTGAACATTGCATCCAGTTTCTGGTTGGTTTCCTGGTTGTACTGCTTTGAATTATCAATCGGTTCCGGTCTGGGCGCTACGACAGCAGGCGCGGCAACAACCGGTGCGGGGCTAGGGGCTTGAACCTCGGCAGGCTCTTCTGTCCGGCTTTCGTCTAAACGGAATACCGGCCCGTAACTGGTGTCTATATCAAAATTATCCCAAATATAGATAGGTTGGGCGATAGGTTTGGTAGGAAGCGGTATGGTAACCAAATCGGCAATTCCCACCCCTATGCGTCCGGCCATGTTAACCACGCCTTTAAATACTCCCCCGACAATGCCATAAAAAACGTTGCTTTTATTACTCGTGTTGATGATGTTTTTGGGAATTTCCAGCACGCTGGTGGTCAGGTTGGCAAAGGCATTCACTGCCTTGTTGCCGACCTTGCTGCCATAGCTGTCGCCAAAGCTCTGGTTTTGGAATTGAGCAGAGGAGGGGGTATAGGTCCCATCGCCATAACCCTGTTGCTGCATGTCAGCCTGAGCTATGGGGGTATATGCCGTAAACAGGCCGGTGATTAAAAGAGAAACGAACAAACGACTTAATTTACGCATAGCAAATCCTATTGGTGTGTTAATACTGAAGGTCAGTATAGCAGAGCTTCAATTATTTATTGATCCGCGCCTTGGCAAATGCGTTAGCCATAGAGCCTTGAACCGGGGCCTGTTGTTTGGGTTTGTGCGCCGCCTGTTTTTGATTATTGCGTTCAGGTTTGGCTTCGCCCAGCTCAGGATTGGTTTTCATCGACAGCGAAATACGTTTGCGCTCGACATCGACTTCCAGCACCGTCACTTTGACCATCTCGCCGGTTTTAACCGCATCCCTGGGGTCTTTGACAAATGTATCCGATAAATGGGAAATATGCACCAGACCGTCCTGGTGTACGCCAATGTCGACAAACGCGCCGAAATTGGCGACATTGGTGACCACGCCGTCCAGCCTCATGCCGACTTCAAGGTCGGTGATTTTCTCGATGCCCGCCTTGAACTCGACGCTTTTGAATTCCGGCCTCGGGTCGCGGCCCGGCTTTTCCAATTCCTGCAAGATGTCGGTCACCGTCGGCAGACCGAAATGTTCATTGGTGTAATTGGCAGGATTCAGCCCCCGCAAAAACTGGCTTTGACCGATCAAATCGCGGATCGATTTTCCTGTGCTGCCGATGATCGCTTCAACAACAGGGTAAGCTTCCGGATGCACCGAAGACGCATCCAGCGGGTTGTCGCCGTTCATAATGCGCAGGAATCCCGCCGCCTGTTCATAAGCCTTGTCGCCCAATCGCGGCACTTTTTTCAGCTGCTTGCGATTGGCGAACGGGCCGTTTTCATTACGGAACGCGACGATATTTTCACTGATGCCGGCGGACAGACCGGATACCTGTTTAAGCAGGGCTACCGAAGCGGTGTTCACATCAACGCCGACCGCGTTTACGCAATCCTCGACCACGGTATCGAGACCCTTGGCTAGCTGAACCTGATTGACATCGTGCTGGTACTGGCCGACGCCGATCGATTTAGGATCGATTTTAACCAGCTCAGCCAACGGGTCCTGCAAGCGTCTGGCGATTGAAACCGCGCCGCGCAAAGACACATCCAGCTCAGGAAATTCCTTTGCGGCCAGTTCGGACGCCGAATAAACCGACGCGCCTGCTTCCGATACGGTGATCTTGGTGATTTTAAGTTCGCCGTGCCGTTTCATCACGTCGGCTACCAGCTGGTCGGTTTCCCGGGAACCCGTGCCGTTGCCAATGCTGACCAAATCGACCTTATGCTTTTGGATCAGTTTTGCCAGCGTGTCTATCGATCCGTCCCAATCCTTGCGCGGCGGGTGCGGGTAAATGGTATCGGTAGCCAGCAACTTGCCGGTAGGATCGACGATCGCAACTTTAACGCCGGTGCGTATGCCGGGGTCCAGACCCATCGTCGCTTTGGGACCTGCCGGTGCGGCCAGCAGCAAGTCTCTTAAATTGCTGGCGAAAACCCGGATCGCTTCCAGCTCTGCCGCTTCGCGCAGCCTGAGTTTCAAGTCCAGGTCGATACGGGTGTACAGCTTGATTTTCCAGGCGAAACGCGCCGTTTCCGCCAACCAGGCATCGGCCGGTTTTAAGGTGTCGGTAATCTTAAGATGGCGGGCGACAAACTGCGCGCAAAGATCGTGCTCTTCTTTGTCCTCAGCGCCGGGTTTAAGTGTCAGGTTCAACAAGTCCTCATTGCGTCCGCGAAACAACGCCAAAGCCCGGTGCGAGGGAATTTTGTTGATCGCTTCTTCGTAATCGAAATAATCCTTGAATTTTGCCGCTTCCTGTTCTTTGCCGCTCACAACCGTCGCGTGGACAATGCCTTTTTGCCAGATGCGTTCGCGCAATTCGGCCAACAGTTCGGCGTCTTCGGAAATGCGCTCCATGATGATTTGCCGTGCGCCATCCAAAGCCGCGGCGACATCCGGCACACCTTTGTCCGCATCGATGAAACCTTCGGCAACTTGCTCGGGAATCAGGCTGCGGTCGTCCAATAGCGCATCGGCCAGCGGCTCAAGCCCCGCTTCGCGGGCAATCTGCGCCTTGGTGCGGCGCTTGGGTTTATAGGGTAAATACAAATCTTCGAGCAGCGTTTTGGTGTCGGCATCGATAATCGCTCTTTCCAGTTCCGGCGTCAGCTTGCCTTGAGAAGCGATGCTGTCCAGAATGGTTTTGCGCCGCGCGTTAAGTTCGCGCAAATAGCCCAAACGCTCTTCCAGCAGTCTTAATTGAGTATCGTCCAAACCGCCGGTCACTTCCTTCCGGTAGCGGGAAATAAACGGGACAGTCGCGCCCTCGTCCAATAAGTCGACAGCGGCGCGGACTTGCTTGACGTTAACGGCTAATTCTTCGGCAATGCGTTGGATTACATCCATTTTTTGAGTTCTTTGTGCAGTTTAAGATGGGCGCATTGTAGCAGCAAGGCATGGAGTTAGATAAAAGTCTTTATTTTTATACCCAACACAGGCATGAATTGTGATGTTGCCCCCTCTCCCTTTGGGAGAGGGCTGGGGTGAGGGCTTTCAAACAAGTGCGAGTCGTGACCGTTCGTAGAGCTATTGCGGAAATTAGACATTTATTACACCGCATTAAACGCGGAGAATCGGCTTGCCTTTGCGGAGATTACAGCCAACAATGTCCGCACTTAATGCGGAGTAAATTGAAAACAGGCTTTAATCTACATTCTTGCAATCAATAATAGATTGCGTATGATAAGCAGCATTCCTTAATCAAAAACCGCGCAGGTCTCTGTATGAGTGCCGAAACCATCGACCACAACACCTTATCCAGGCTAATTAAAGCCGGAACCGTCAGCTCCGCACACGTTATCGGCCAGATCGGCGGCTGGAGCATCCTCATCAAAGACGAAATGCTTGAACGCCCTTTAGCAGCCAGCCGCAGCAAGAAAATACGCACCTTTAAGAAACTTGAAACCCTGGCCGCCTACCTTAAAGAAATAGGCATCAGCCGGTTCGACGTAGACACAACGCAATACGACCCGGCCAACGTTCAAACCTATACTCGGCCAGACCGGGCTGAAGCGATGAAATCCGCCCACGAAGCGGCCTCCCATGACAAGTGGTTCCGGGAACAAGTTGAATTGGCTTTAAAAGAGGCTGACGACCAAAATACGGTATGGATAGCCCACGACATAGCTAAAACCAATATGCAGCGGCAACGTGAAGCTCTTTTAACACGCCTCCATTCGACAAAGCTCAGGACAGGCATTGGGAAAACCGAATAATGCGGGTGCAATGGACAGATAGAGCTGAAAATGATCGAGAAAACGCAATTGAATACATAGCCCAGGACAGCCTGACCGCAGCACTAAACCAACTCGACGAGATCGAGGGACAAACTGACCGATTGGCTGAATATCCAAAGCTAGGCCGCCCAGGACGTGTGAAAGGTACGCGTGAGCTGGTGGTTAACCGCACATCGTTTATTGCGGTCTACCGAATCAAAGGCGAGTTTGTTCAGATTTTGCGATTGCTGCACGGTGCAAAAAAGTGGCTATGAACGGATAAAGTGTAATCCGTAGGACGGCTACATACGATCTACGCGCTTTAATTCATTTACTCAAAAAAGTATTTACTCTTTTGAAGTTTTAGTTAATTCTATTTTGTCAGATTTCATGGTCACACAATCCAAGATTATTATTCCGGCAGGGATTGCCGGAATCCCGGCTCCATGGATGAATTTTAGCTTACCATCCATGACTGACAATGTTGGGCAAACAGCCTTATCGTTTGCCCAACAGTGACCACGCGATAATGTTGGCAGAAAAGCGTTGCCCAACCCGGCTACAGATTTAACCCTCTACCAATTTCTTTAAGCCGGTTAATGTCGTTTTTAATCGACGCTTTAGCGGCTTCAGCTTCAATAAAAATCGTCAAATTTTCAGCCGTATCGAATTGCAGTGACTGGGCAAAGTTCTTGATGACGATAGCTAAAACCTCATCTCTTGCGTTTGATCCCGGCAAACTGCCGAGCTGCTGCTCTACTACTTTGAGC
>JBAQYH010000017.1:0-5632 GCA_049299935.1 Methylobacter sp.
TGGTGGCAAATCTGGAAAGTATTCTGCCGCTACTCTTCGAGCAAATTCCTCTATTGGTAATATGGCAGGAAATTCGTGAGCATGCCTATCAGCTAAATGAATTTGCCCAAACCGACGCTTTACCGCCATCCGATGAAACAAGCTCTACATCATGGCAAGCTGTATTATTGCGGCTGCTGACCGATACCGCGAAGATTGAAATTGCGGAAATCCGGGAAGAGGCTCACCTGGCATTGTGCAAGATATGTTTTAACCGGGCTTATGATTCCGATTCGACTATCTTGCTGCAAGAAATGCTCAATAGCGACGAAACCCAAGCATATCAAGCATTAGCTGTATTAGAGTCTATGCTGGGGATTCGCCCGGAAAAAATTGCGGCATTTGCTGATGACATCCTATCCTTATGTATCTCTCACAATATGACTATCCGTAGCATGGCGACAGGCCTTGCCCTTGCTATAGGCCATCCAGTCGAAAGCCCCGTTCATCGGCCATTGACAGCGACTTATATACTGAAACTAGCGGGATTTAAGATACAAGATGCAGCGGTACCGTTTGATGCTTTGCCGCCAGGTGGTTCATTTCCAGACAGTAATGATCCCTTGGAAAGGATTCGCCCTTTCGAAATGGAATTTAAGTTGTTAGGCGAAGCTTCTGGGATTCCATGGCAAAACTTGGTTTACCGCGCCGCTGGGTTAATGTCTTCCTTAACATTAGAAGAGTTATGGAACAAACAGGCGGAAGAAAAAATGAAGGCGTGGTTGAATGCAGCAGAATTGAAATTGACTTATCATCGCTTACGTCCTCAGCAAGCTTTGCGTGCACTGAACCATGTCGCCACAGAGCTAGCCGATGCGGGTAAACTGGACAATAATGCCCTGGCTTTCATCGAGCATTGGCTGGCTCGACATGACTATATAATGTCAAATCTGGAGCCTGAACCACGCCCAGCCGAAGTGGTTTTTCCCGAAGGCCATTTGTCGTCATTTGATCGGGACAAAAACTGGGTGCATAACGGTGAAGAAGCTTTTTCATTGATGCAGGAACGATTCCGGGATAACCGCATCGTATTGGCTGAATTGACTCGAATTCGCGATCTTGACTGGGAAACGCCAACTGAATATCGTTTTTGTATGATTGCCCACCCTAAATGGCCGCTATCGACCGATTTACATAATGCCAGCAATTTTTTTCCTTATGAAAATGATTGGTACGCAATGGATTATCCAGATTTACAGAATACGGAAGCACCTGCGGCTGTTGTTTATGGCAACCCGCGATCAGTAGAACCCGGTAGCCAGGAATGGCTGGCGTTTAATCCAGCGCTGGCGCACCAGTTAGGCTGGAAATTGAGCAGAAACGGGTTATTCCGGTGGCTGGATTCTCAAGGCCAGACCATGGTAGAAAGCCTATGCTGGCAAGACGGATCGATACACCGACTGCCTCCTCGACGCGAAGTTTGCGGAGAAGGCTGGTTGGTGCTGGCTTGCCAAGAAGCAGTCGATATTATGTTAGGCACAGTGGGCCAAGCAACACGGCTTAATACAGTCATCCGTGAAATCCATAATTCTAAAGAAGAACAGAGCGTCCGGCATTCATCAATCCGTCGAATAAATTTATAGCCTTACGTTACTGATGTTAGGCAGCCTAGTAGGGGCGCACCGCGCCCCTTTTCAGAACCCAATAATACTAAAGATATTTGCTACCTGAAATGGATTGCTCATAAAAATGCCATTTAAAATAGCCCAGTCATGCTGTTATTCGTAAATGGTGCGCGGTGCGCACCCTACTTGGCTTATGCAATTTTAATTGGCGTTAATCTGTCGGGCATGCTGTCATGCCCGACTGCCATGCGTTAATGCAGCGTGCTATCCTGGGATTTATCATCCTGCCTAAATAAAAATATCCGGCTCATCAAAGCCATCGTTACCTCAATACAAAACCCGCATCTGACGAAACCAGGACAATCTGGTATCATGGCCGCCCTTTTTATCCACTCCTAAATATAAAGGACAACTCATGTCAGAATTCAATAACGTCACCATCGTCAAAAAAGCCAATGTTTACTTCGGCGGCAATGTCAGCAGCCGGACTATCAAGTTCGCGGACGGCTCAAGCAAAACCCTGGGCTTCATGCTGCCCGGCGAATACACCTTCAACACTGCCGATCCTGAACTGATGGAAATCATCGACGGCGACCTGGATGTTTTATTGCCCGGCGCTGAATGGCAAAGCATCAAAGGCGGCGAATCTTTCAATGTGCCTGCCAATGCAGCCTTCACGAGGAAAGTTAAAACACCTAGCGATTATTGCTGTTCATTCATCAAATAACGATGGAAAAAGTCGCCATCTTTGCCGATGTGCAGAATATTTATTACACCACAAAGCAAAGTTACCGGCGGCATTTCAACTACGCTGCATTCTGGACGCAGGCGACCGCCGGCAGGGAAGTGGTCGCGGCGTTTGCTTATGCGATCGACAAGAGTGACAGCAAGCAGCAGGGATTCCAGCAGATCCTCAGGAATATCGGTTTTGAAGTCAAGCTGAAGCCCTACATCCAGCGTAGCGACGGTTCCGCGAAAGGCGATTGGGACGTGGGCATTACGCTGGATGTGATCGATACTGCGGCCAAGGTTGATGTGATTGTTTTATTATCCGGCGACGGCGACTTCGACCTGTTATTGGATAAGGCCCAAAACGCTTACGGCGTAACAGCGGAAGTCTACGGCGTACCGGGGCTGACAGCCCCCTCACTGATTAAATCGGCCAACCGTTTTATAGCCATTGACGACAAGCTGCTACTGTAAAACACTTGCAGGCTAAAATCTGTTAAAATGGCGTTTTATTACCCCAAACCGTAAAAAACGCTCAATGGCGCTTAAGTCAACCATCTATAAAGCCGACTGTCAGATTGCCGACATGGACAGAGGCTATTATCAACCGCATCATCTGACCATTGCCCTGCACCCTTCGGAAACCGAGGAGCGCATGATGGTGCGGCTGCTGGCTTTTGTGATGAATGCCGATGAACACCTGCAATTCACTAAAGGCCTGAGCACCGACGATGAACCCGATCTCTGGCAAAAAAACCTGACCGACGACATTGAGCTGTGGATTGACCTGGGCATGCCCGATGAAAAACGCATCCGCAAAGCCTCCAATCGTGCCGATAAAGTCATCGTCTATACCTACGGCGGACGCAATGCGGTCTGGTGGAATCAAATCCACTCTAAACTGGAACGCTTTAAAAACCTGACGGTCATTAACCTGCCCAAGGAAGCGACCGATCAGCTCGCACCGATGGTAAAACGCACCATGCAACTGCAAATCAGCATCCAGGACGGGCAGATTTGGGTCAGCGACGATCACAACACGGCCAATATAGTGCCTGAAACATGGCTTAATTAACTCAATAATACGAAATAATGGAACACGGATAACACGGATTTGACTGATAAGCACGGATAAAAAATCCGTTTAAATCCGTCTAATCTGTGTCATCCGTGTTCTATTTAGCTTTTCTTTTCTTTAAATCTTCGGAACAAAAACTTGATCTCTACAGCTAACATCACCATGCAGTTCGGGGCTAAACCCCTGTTTGAAAACGTCTCGGTCAAATTCGGCGACGGCAACCGTTACGGCCTGATCGGCGCGAACGGCTGCGGCAAATCGACCTTCATGAAAATATTGAGCGGCGACTTGGAACCCTCGGCGGGCAACGTCAGCATCAGCCCCAATGAGCGCCTGGGTAACTTGCGTCAGGATCAATTCGCCTATGAAGACCAACGCGTACTGGACGTGGTGTTGATGGGTCACACCGAAATGTGGGCCGCCATGTCTGAGCGAGACGCCATCTACGCCAACATGGAGGCTACCGAAGACGACTACATGCATGCCGCCGAGCTTGAGTCGGTATTCGCCGAATACAACGGCTATACTGCCGAAGCCAGGGCCGGAGAGCTATTGCTGGGCCTGGACATCCCGCTGGAACAGCATAACGGCCCGATGAGCGCCGTGGCGCCGGGCTGGAAGCTGCGGGTCCTGCTGGCACAGGCGTTGTTTTCCAATCCCGACATCATGCTGCTTGATGAGCCGACCAACAACCTGGACATCAACACCATCCGCTGGCTTGAAGACATCCTGAACCAGCGCAATTGCACGATGATCATCATCTCGCATGACCGGCACTTCTTAAACAGCGTCTGCACCCACATGGCCGATATGGATTACGGAGAACTGCGCGTTTATCCGGGCAACTATGACGACTACATGATTGCGGTGACCGAGGTGCGCGAACGCCTGCTGGCCGGCAACGCGAAGAAAAAAGCCCAGATCGCCGAACTGCAAACCTTCGTCAGCCGTTTCTCGGCGAATGCGTCCAAAGCCAAGCAGGCCACTTCGCGCGCCAAACAACTGGATAAAATCCAGCTGGATGAAGTCAAGCCTTCAAGCCGGGTTAACCCCTTCATCCGCTTCGACCAGACCAAAAAACTGCACCGCTTGGCACTGGAAGTCGAGGGATTGAGCAAAGGCTACGGCGAACCGTTATTCAAAGACCTGAACCTGATGGTTGCCGTCGGCGAGCGCGTTGCAGTCTTGGGCCCCAACGGTATCGGTAAATCCACCTTGCTGCGCACCTTGGTCGGCGATTTGACTCCTGATGCCGGCGTGGTCAAATGGTCGGAAAACTCTGAAGTGGGCTACTATGCCCAGGATCATGCCGATGACTTTGCCGAAAACATGACCTTGATCGAGTGGATGGGGCAATGGCGCAAGGAATCGGACGACGACCAAACCATACGCGGCACCTTGGGGCGCTTATTGTTCAGCGCGGACGACATCAACAAATCCGTTAAAGTCATCTCCGGTGGAGAACAAGGCCGCATGCTGTTCGGCAAGCTGATCCTGCAAAAAAACAACATCATGGTGCTGGACGAACCGACCAACCATTTGGACATGGAATCGATCGAGTCGCTGAATACCGCGCTGGAAAATTATCCCGGCACCTTGATATTCGTCAGTCATGATCGGGAATTCGTTTCATCGCTGGCGACGCGGATTATCGAATTAACCCCGAACGGGGTTGTCGATTTCAACGGTAATTATGAGGATTATTTGAGCAGTCAGGCGTAAAGCAATAATAAAAAGATTATCACCACGAAGGACACGAAGTTTTTATTTCTTCGTGTCCTTCGTGTCTTCGTGGTGAACAAAATAAATTGATTTAACCTCCATTCCTTAACGTATTCCCCATCAAATCGGCGACCGCCCGGTCCGCCACGCCGACTACCTTGATATTATTTTTAACAATGCCGGCATAATTTTCATGCAAATGGCCATGAAAGATATTTTTCACCCCCATCGCGGCGGCCAACTCGCCAATCACATCAAAGCCGTGCCGATGAGAACCCGGCGCTTCATGAGTCACCAGAATATCCGCTTTCAGCGTCTTTAACGCTTCAAACTCATCATGCCAAATCGCTCCCTTGTATTTTAATGTCATCGCCGTATGCCTGAGATTGGCCGGCTGATGATGCAGATAATGCTGTTTATCCCGCCATTTGGGCTGCTGCGGCGGATACCAGACCCGGCCGAGAAAAATACCGCCTAAACCGGCAATTCTGAGCCCTGC
>JBAQYH010000018.1:0-1549 GCA_049299935.1 Methylobacter sp.
GGATTACATATCACCCCAAGTACGATTTGGTTGCTACTACCGCAGTCGGAACATTTCCAGCTTTCACCCAACTTGAGATCACTTTCCCAGATTTTAACCGTGCAGTTACAGGTTGGATTCGCACATTCAACATCTCGAACCTGAGGCTTCCATTCAACTTGGTTATCATCTACCAAAATCAATCGATACGGTGCCGAACACTCTATACACCTTGCAATAATAGGCTCAGCAGCATCTACTGGGCTACGGCGCACAATTTTTGTGTTACATCTTTCACAGAGTATCGAAGTCGCCACTTTAAAATTTATATTAAAAACAGGGGAGGAAAAGACTTGTTCCAAAATCTCTACAACCTCCTTGCATCGAGTTCGAATAACCTCTGTCGAAGCTACTTTGCTTTGAGCGACTTGCTCTAAGGTTGGAGCGTGCAAGTACGATCCTATCCGATCATAATATTTTTTTATTTCTCGAAGACTTAAGACTCTTTCTCTGCCAAGCGGCTTCATTATTTTTGCAGGCTTCCCATACTCTTCTTCAAGTCCAGCATATAATTCAACGTTTTTATCCGCAGAAGGATCGACTTCCAAGAGTAAGCTCAATAGTTTCCCAGGTTGCCATGTGCTAAGTTTTTTGCCACATAATTCTTCTTTATAAAGACTTGCACGCTCATAAATTAGACTTTCAAGAGCCATTCGTAAATCAAGTGCGGCGTACCGTAAACGATGATCATTGAAACTATTAAGTTCTTGTTTCGCTAGCTCAAGAGCTTTTCTTGCTTCATTTCTATAGTCCATTCTAAATTTAAAATTTTTGTAATGTGATAACTCAATATCAGCCCCGTAGGCCAAAATAAGTCGGTTTGAGCAACAGAGTTTCCGACAACGCACTCCTCGAATTAGCCAGAATCACCGCCCATGCGCTACGCTTGGGGCGATCTTATTCCGGACTACCCAACAACCCCAAATATTCCTCTTCACTAATAACTCGCACACCTTTTTCCGTAGCAGCCGTGATTTTTGCTGCGCCCACATCCGAACCTGTAATCAAAAAATCAGTCTTCCCGGTGACTGATGCGCCCACCTTGGCCCCCAAGCGTTTAGCTTCCTTGGTCATGTCATCACGCTTACCGTGGATCATGGTGCCGGTAAAGACGATGGTTTTGCCGGAAATCGGGCTGATGTTTTGCTGCTGTTCGGCAATTAACGGCGTTGGGATTAAATTAAAACCCAGCAGGTGGATTTGCATGAAATCGGCTTTGATTTTTGCCAGACATTCAACCACGGCGGCGCCGGTTTTATCGGCAAAGCCTTCGATATTAACCACGTCTTCAACGGTCAGGTTGAAAATATCCAGTAGATGATGATGTTGCAGCAGACGTTCGCAATTGCCCAGCCCCATCCGGTGGATGCCGAAAGCCCCCAAAAAGCGCCAGTCTTCTATGGCTTCGGTTCGGCTGCGTTGCAATTGATCCAGCAGGTTTTGCGCGGTTTTGTCGCCAAAGCCCATTGCTTGCAACTGTTCCATGTCCAGCTGATAAACGGCATAAACC
>JBAQYH010000019.1:0-23526 GCA_049299935.1 Methylobacter sp.
GGGTTCCCAAGCCGGAGCTTGGGAACCAGCGCAAGATATGCTGAATAGTTACAAAATTGAAAAACATAGGGTGTCAGACTCGATTTATATTTCGTCTTCCCCCACTCAGCTCGCGCGGTTATGCGCGGCTGAAAGATTACCTATTGTGGCGGTCTATTGCCGATAAATACTGACCATCCCTAATCTGTATCAGGATCTAGACCCAATTTTTGCCATTCCACGTTAGCTTATGGCCATCTGCCGGCGCCGGTTGCTTGCTCATGAATTTTCCGGCTTCAATCGAACCTCTCGGCCAATGAAAGTTATTAACAAGCCAAGCTGTTGCATCAACTGTAAATTGAACGGCTCTGGCATGATCGTGAGCGCTTTCTTCGCCATACATTGTGGCGTCCCCTGTTTTGTCGTTTGCTGGGTTAGTGTATTTAAAATCTTGTACGTAGTAAGTTGGCATTTAGCTCTCCGTATTTATAAGTATTTTGCATAAGAAAATATAAAAACTGCGTCGGGTATGATTTAGCTGATCAACAACCTCCTGTTCAGGCAATTCCTCATCAGATACCGTTGTAATGATTACGTCTTCGCCCCCATTATCGCCCGATACTCAAAAAACAAGCCTGAACCGGGTATAGTGAATCGGGCAATATAAGGCATTCCGGTGTCTCCATAGCGAAAAGTAGGGTTGGCTGTGCATGTCAAAGTAAATTCGTTGACGCGCTGAAGCCCGCTCACTAGATGAGACAAAGGCCCAGTCATTGGATTGCTGGGGGTTCCGTCTCCAGGAATACCGATAAAAGTGATCGGTGGTGCGGCACCACCTACCGCAAGCGCTTTCAACGTGACGGTCATATTCGGTAGAAGAACGGGAGACCGGGGATGAACATTGATATATTCGCTAGCATCAAACCAGGGAGGCGGGGTATTTGGCTGCATAGCGGATTTTAATTGTTCAGTATCGATCATGAAATTGATGTGGATAAAACAATAAAGGGCATGGACTACAGGCTGGATATCGCCTGCCGCATAGGCGTGTCCGGTTTTGGCTATGTTTTGCAATTGCATTAAGCCCCTAATCAATTGCTGCTCGGTTACGCGTTGATCGGCATCAGGCACCAACGTGTGATTAGTGAAAACCTTATAAATAGCCTGAGCGTAATCGCCGAGGCTTGGCTGGATGGAGAGGCCGTTATAAATTTGCTGTAGTCCCTCCACCCACGCAGAAAAATGACCATTGGGCATCTCATTAGGCTGCATGCATATTCTCAATATGTCTTCAAGAGATGCGTCCGGGTTTGCGGCAAGGATATCTGTTGTTGTACTCATGATTGCGCCTTCAAGTTGTAGGTATCGTGGTCTGATGCTTTGCTTTAGGTGTATTCCTTATTTGTTTCCGACATATTCAATACCCCATAGCTTGAATCAGCGCTGTTACGCAGGCTTGGCTCATTGGTGCACCGTAAAAGTGGGGAATGTCTTGACATATGTCGCCCGGCGGAAACGATGCCGCTTTCAGCGCACTCGCCAACGTGCCAATATTTCCGGGGGTTGCGTCGCTGAGGTTAAAGTTCTTCACCAAAACCGGTATGGCATCGGTTACGGTTTCGCCTTTTTCGTAAAGTTGCTTGGCTTGCTGCTCTAACGTGGAAGGGACGGCAATTTGTACCCATATTTGGCGCTGGGCGACAACATGTCCGCGGCTATCTGTGGCGGTTAAGGTAAATAGCGTCGATTGCCCAATAGCCACCGTATACTGCCCCGATCCAGGCGTTATGCCGCCAGTGTTTTTGCTGCTTACCGAGACCAGCGTGCCGAGATTCTGATAATCCAGTTGCAGGTCATAGCTAGGGTCGGTTTGCCAGTTGACTTGAGCGGAATCGCCGATGTTAATGCAGGGAACGGGCGTATAAAACAGCATATCGCGGCCGGATAAATCGGGAATTTGCGCGGCAGTGAGTTGCCCGGAAATTTTGGCGGCAGGAATATCGGGCAGTTGTGCGAGGCTCAGCTCCCCGGATAATGCGCCTGCCGGAATGCCGGTTAGATTTGCGCCGGAGCCGGAAAAGCTCGCCGCGCTGATATTGCCCGTAGCCGTCAACGAATCAAACGGACCGCTGATTTTGCCGGCAGGAATATCGGGTAATTGCCCGATGCTTATCGATCCGGTCAGGGCGCCGGCCGGAATGTCGCTCAGATTCGCTCCCGAACCGCTATAGGTGGTGGCATCGATGCTTCCCGGGACATGCAAGACGCCTTTTTTGTCGAGGTGCAAGCGCACTCGTTCCGAGGCGTCGCACAGCATCAACGACACGCCCGCGTCTTTAAAAGCCTGGATTCCTGCAATACCCAGCGCAGGAATAGTCTTGATCGTAAGGCTGGCATCGCTCGCGACAGCCATGACTGAATAGATTGTGCCGTCGATGCTGAGCAGATCGTCCGCAGCTAATTCGCTGGTGAATTTAGTGCCGGTACCCATCACCGTCGTCGAGCCCTTGGTGACAGTGACCGTGCCGGTGATCGGCGTGTTGACCTGCGATTGCACGGATACCGTCGCCAGCGGCGTGCCGCCGAATGCAATCCGGTTTTGAGCATCAATCGTGATGCCCGCATCCACGAGGTTCAAACTGGAATCGATCAGCGAGGCAAAGTTATCCTGTGTAGGGATTTCGCCAGTTTGAAAATAACTTTTTAGTGTACTGGAACTTTGTTTGCTCATGTTTAGGCTCAGTCTTTATATTGATGTGAATTGGTTGTTGCCGGGTTTTAGCCGACGGCAAAACTCCAGCCGATCAAGGTATGGCCGATGCCAACGTCTACATGGAGTGGCGGACTATCCCACTCGGAATTAAATACCGGTAAATTGGCGACGGCTTGCAGGCGTATTTGGTAGCTGTTGCCCGCGACGGGGGTAAAATACGGCTCGGCTGACGGCAATAGTGAGAACGTGTGGCATAGGCTGGTCGTGTCGCCCGGCACTGTTGCCGACATGACCTCAACTTGGGTGTCGGTTGTGCTATCCCATAACGCCACGGTGTAATGGTCGACGTAGACAGACGTGTCATTCGCCGGCGTTTTTTGAATGCCCCATGTAGCGGTGACCGTGTTCTTGGCGGCATCATATGTCACAGCAGGAGACACCAGGCTTAATGACGTTATCGTCACGGTGCTGCTTACGGGCCGACCGCTGAAAATATGGCCCTGATAGTTGTAATAACCGCAGAGTGTCAGCGTGTAGCTTTTACCTGCTGTTAATGGAGGCGGCACCTTGTAGGAAATTTCGCTAATACGTAATGTTCTAGGCGGTTCGCTTGCCGAGGCATCGGTTAATGTCAATGTCAGAAACGCGCCCGGTTGAAAGGCGTCTTGCGATAAAGCTGACCAGGTTGCCTTTATAGCGAGGGTTCCGTTTGTTTCAACCGCATAATTCGCAGTAAAGTCATTAATTGTTAACAAGCTTTGAATTTTTTGGTTGGCATCGTTTTGCTGTTGCAACGCCGCATCGCGTTGCCGTTTCTGATCGCCGGTCAAGCACTTTATTTGCTCTAAAAAACCCAACGTTGCTGCTGCGGCAGCGGATGCGGCTGCGGCTGCGGCTAAAGGTACCGGGCCGACAGGGGGGGTGGGGATTAGCTTTGCTATGGTGTTTTCAATTGTTGCTTTAGCCGCATCTTGGCCTCCCAAATGGCAAATCAAATTTGCGGTAACTGTTTTGGAGGCTTGCTCCAAGGCTTGTACGCCGAGGAATTCGGTAAGTGCAGTTTTATCGTTCCATAAGTCTTGCACCAATGCTCGGGCATTTACGCTCAGTATTTCGGAGAGTGAGCGGCCCAGGTCGTCGAAATTTTTCGGAATGGATCCTTGAGGTATCGTAGCGCTAATACTTGCGAAATTAATTTCGCAAATATTTTGCCCCAAAACAAAAACAGTATAGGTGCCGTCGATGTTTAAGCAGGGATCGCCTTTATCGGTTGACGGTTTGATATGCAGCTTGAAGCGGGTGGTAACCGTGTGCTTGAACGCAAAATCGGCCAGCTGTCCGCAACTGCCTGAGCTGGCGTTCGCAATGGTTTTAATTTGCTTGGCAAAGTCGAGGATGTCGGTGCTGTCCGGAAACGGGAAGTCGCGGATTTTCAGGCCGCCGGACTTACTCCATTCAATCTTCAACGTGGGATTGCTCATGCCTAAAATGGAACCGTCATAGGTTACGGTGCCGATAAAGCCTTTTTGACTGTCCGTTATTGTCGTGTATTCGGCGCTCAAATCGAGGGAGATGCTGTCGTTTCCAGGGAAAAAAATCAGTTGGGCTTTTAGGTCAATACTGAGGTTGGCAGCCTTTTGTTTTTGCACTTGCACGACAGGGCCCCCCTGTGCCGGATTCGGCAGTACCGTTGTGCCGGTGCCGGGGCTGCTGATTTGCAAAATGCCAAGGTCAATCAGACCGGCGCTGGCGCCGATGCAGAAATCGTCGGCGCCTTGTACCTGCAGGTTAATCGCAAAAGTATGATTCAGAATTTCGACGTTGCATTGGTCTAAATTTAAACCTTTCCTGAAATTGACAGATTCATTCGCTAGTGTGGCGCTAAGGGCGGCACTGGCGTAATACAGGCGGATCGGTTCGGGTGGCGATTTCGGCGGGGAAAACGTCGGTAAAAATTCATGTAAGCCTGGGGGTACGGTGCAACCGAATAAATCCTCTAAGAGTTGCGCGGTGCTGAGGTCATTGCTGATATCAAAACCCGCGGCGCAGGTGCCGCCGGCCAGAACCAGTTGGCCACTGATGATGATGTCGCGCAGAAATAACAGGGTTGATGATCCCTGAAAAGTAAAGCTTCCACTCCCTTTCGATGTTGAGCCATGCGGGGGGCAAGTAATTGCGGCGCTGAGCGTATTAATCGAAATATCCGGAAAATCTGTGGGCACAGCCGGAAGAGTCAGATCGCTCAATATATGATTGGCGAAATGTTTGAGACTAAATGGCGCGCCGCTCGACAATAAGGTTCCTGTGTAAACTTGCTCCGCTTTTACATCAGTGTTCCCGCCCGTCAGTCGTAGCGCGCACCCGGCAATCTGCATGGACAGCGAGAACTGAACTAGAGTTGAGATTTTTTTCTCTTCTATTTCCGGCATTTGAATTTCATGGAAAAAGTGGACGAAATCTGTGTGGCAAAGAGAAACGGTGCCATGCTCCGCAGTCTATGCATCAGTTCGCGATGATACGGGAAGCATGCGACTGCGGCGATGGCGTAAGGCATTTACATGCGCCTATGGCAGTGGTGTGCCATCGGTGCGCTGGATGTCCAGACCTATGGTGTCAACGCTAAAGCCTGGAATAACAGGCCAACCGTTATCTCCAAGGTTCAGGGAAAGATCGAAGTCGAAAGTTTTATTGTTGGTATCCACCACAAAGCGCGTTAAATTTAGTGCGCAATTAATTGGTGTGCCGTTGGGGAAATCAGTCGGCAACGTTGGGTTGCCTGGCAGCTTTGAGACTAATGCCTGCAAATCCTCGTAACTAATCGACAGCGGATTGCTGGCGGAGACCGGCAGCTTGTAAATGCCGTCGATTGGCTGTTCATAAAGGGTAAATGTTTGCGTACCAATGGTGACCGACAGGGAGAAACGAAACCTCACTTCTTTTTGCTTACCCCAAGTGCTGTCTTCGTCGGGTGTAGTGCCTACCGCCTGTACCTGTGCCAGATAATTGGCGGCATTGGTTCCTGTGGGAAGCGTAACTTGTTGACTATAGACTCCGCTGTCGGGCTTTACCTGAGACGGCGTACCGGTGGAGGGGGGTATCGCAGTGGCGCTGGGGTCGATGAGACTGACAAATTGAATGTTGAAATCTCCGGTGCCGAGAGTGGCATTTGGAGGCAACTGCCAAGTGACAGTGCTCGTCGCGATGTTAAAGTTAACGTCAATAGGGGTAGGTGCGGCGGTTTCTTGCGTCATTATGCGATCTCCGTGTTAATAAATATTAGGGCTAGGCTCGATTTATTCTTCGATATCATCCGGTCTGTGCAAACGGCACGGCTGGAAGATTAGACGATTTATGCGATTGATTGCTGACAAATGCTGACCATCCCTGACTATTCCTGACTATCAGCAAGTCTTCATTACCCAAGACAGCTGTTTTCAGGACATAACCGATGACGAGCTTGAGGCGGTCATGCATATCCTCAACCTTGTTAGCGGACAGCCTCCTGGAAATACAGATAGCCCCTGGCAATCGCTACCGGCAACCATAACGGCAGGTACGCGTAGATATGCTCCGGCTCCATGTCTCCCGTCCCGGCAATTTGCTCTACCCGTTCAGCGATGCTTGGATCGTTACCCGTATTCTGTTCATGCCCGCTCAACCCTTTTAGAAAGCCGTATTGCCATGAAGCGAGGCTGTGGATCGACAGGCGGTAGTTGCTTCGGCTCACGGCTAGGTAGGACGGGGATAGCTCCGCCGGCGGCATTTCCTCCAGCCCATTATTGCCGCTGCGTAACGCTTGGTAGTAATCCGGCAGGTTGTGGACTGAACTCATTAAGCCCAAGGTTGCGGGGGCTTTGGGACGTAGCTGTTTTAGCGTTTCCATGCAGTAATAGTCCGGCTCCTGTTGCGGATAGCCCTCCAGTCCTTTCGCCCGCATCGCATTGACCCGTAGCCGCTCCAGCCTCGCCAGTTCTATCGGGAGGCGGTAGCCGGCTTGCTGCGCTTCACTGAGTTGCGAGGTATCCGGGCAGCTGTGTTGCAAGTAGTCGGGAAACCGCTCGCCGAGCTGGAACAGGCTGTATGAGCCTGATGGATTCGCGTCAAGATATTCCAAGGCAAAACGTTCGAACAACGCCTCGCCGAGGAAGCTTTTTAATACCGGGTAATCGGCCCGCAGGCAGTCGAGAAGCCGTGCTTTATAGCCGTGTTGGTAGATGGCAAGGGAATGCTCGGGGCTCAGATAAGCGGTCGGCAGCAGCCGGCAATTCGTGAACGGCTTGTTTAAGCCTGTTATGGAGGAAAGCAGCTGTTCTTGAAGCTGTTGCAGCGGTTGTTTCATTGCTCCTCCTGCAACATAAAGTCCAATGGCGTCGAGAGCACCATTGCGCCATCGCCGGCGGGGATTTCCGCTTCGCCTGACGAGGGCGGCAATTCTCCCTGAGCGGCCCGCCGCGCCTTATCCAACTCGTGCAACAGCTCCGGAAAAGGGGGGATATTGGCATCCCACTCCAACAGCGTCGATACCTCGCCGGTTAATTGCAGCAAGCTTGCGTAAAGTTGCCAGACGCGATCGAGAACGGGACGGTCATGGGTGTCAATGATGTGCGTGCCGCAGTGGGTAGGCCCGGCAAGATGAATCTGCACTACCCGCTCGTGGGCAATGTTTTGGATGTAGTGTTCCGCATCGAAGCCCAAATTGAATGCGGAAACATAGACGTTGTTGACGTCCAACAGCAACCCGGCACCGGTGGCCCGGGTCAGCTCGTTCAGGAACTCCCACTCGGGCATATCCGATTCGGCGTAGTGGAGATAGCTGCTGGGATTTTCCAGTATTAACGGACGGCCCAGGCGCTCCTGCACATGGTGAACTTTGGCAATGACATGGTTCAGGCTCTGTTGGTGGAGCGGCATCGGCAACAAATCATGGCTGTTAATGCCGTTGATGCCCGTCCAGCAAAGATGGTCGGATACCCATGCCGGCGGGATCTCTTCGGTCAGCTGTTTCAGACGTTGCAGATAGACTTCGTCCACCGGGCCGCTGCTGCCGATTGACAGCGAGACGCCATGAAAAACCACGGGATAGTGCTCGGCGATACGGCGTAACACTGAGCGGCCATGGCCGTGGTCGTCCATGTAGTTTTCGCTGATCACCTCGAACCAGTCCGGCGCTTGGGTCTGGCCAATAACCTCTTGCGGGGCGAGGCGCAGCGCATCCTGATAGTGGCAATTGCGCAGCCCAACCCCGAAGCCGAGATTGGGCAGGCCCAAGGCATTCCTTGCATCCCGCTGCAAAGCATTCGCGGCGGGATGGTTTTTACTGATCGATGCCAACGTACTGACCCCGATTAGCTGGGCGGCAACACGATGCGCAGGTTATTGGGGTCGGGCTGCTTTGCATTTTTAACTTTTTCATTATCGGGAAACCGGGTCTGGAATATTTCCCAAGCGGTATCGTAAACCGATCCCCCCGTTACAGCGGAGATTCCGTTAACGGGGCCTGCGTCGTTATGAAAAATCTGTGAGGCGGGGATGGGCGCGCCGCAACCGCCGCCGCCAGCAGCCTCGTTAATATCTGGAAGGCCGTTACCGGTAGTATCGGGATATCCGCAGCCGCCTTGATATTGGCAGCTGTTAGAGCCTTGGCAGGTATGGGATACGGCATTGGCGCAGTTATTCAAGCCTGGATTGTTCGGATCCAGCCCCTGGCAGGCATGTCCTTCACCCATAGGAATATCTTTTGCTGTAACCGGGGTAAACTCCGGTACGCCCCCGGTAGCCCAGATGGTGGCGACACGGGTATAAAGCGCCTGCATGGATGCGGTGGGGAAGGTTGCAGTGGAACTTGCCCACGCCGCCTCCATCGCGACCAGTATATTGCTATAGCTGTGATTGAGGGCTTCATTTATTTGCGCGGCAGTGCTTGAATCATTCATCGCACCGGCTCTGGCGGTTGCGCCGGCAAGTTCGCCGGGCGTAGCGACAGAGGGGTCAACCAGCAGCTCATCTGCCGTCCATGGGTTTGTTTTGCCGGCGAGCCATTGCGGCCAGGTCTGAATCTCATCGATCCACGAGCGCACCAGGGCGAAACGGTCATAGTGGCTCTGCTTATCCCAGTGCGAGCGGACGTCTGCATCGTTTTTGCCGCGATCCTTAGCAACTTTTTCGTCTGCCGGGACAAAGCGGTTTGGTACGGTCGAACTGGCTATTGCCCCTTCACCCTGATCGATAATTGCGGTAATGATTTCCTTGGCGGTCTTGCGCGCCTCTTTTGCCGTTTGCCCGGTTGGGAACGTGACGGGGAATTTGGGGTACTCTTTATCAGGGTGATAAGTCGATTTAAAATTGAATAAATCGACCTGAACCGAATTTGGGTCATAGATGTTATCCCACAAGGTCGTTCCGTTGCTGTACTTAATATCGAAATAGGCTTCGATGCAATGGTACAGGTGGCCTATGGCGCCAAATGTTGCGGGTATTGTTGCTTTACCGTCGTTGCCTGTCGGAAACGGTACCGACGGCCGGTTATGGGAATCGGCGTTAGCCTCCCAATCGGGCATTTCTATCGCCAAAAACAGCTTGATCTGATTCAGGTCCAATGGGCCTAATTTCACCTGTACATCTTCATACCCTTGCACATTTTTCAGGTCGCCGATGCAGGGGATGGTGGTGCCGAAACGGGTATAGTCAAGTGACGGAAACTTCGGGGCAAGACCCACTGCCGTACACAGGTTGCTTGCCAGCTGGAGATGCAGCATCTCTTGGATGTAAACGCTGAAAATCGCATTATAGGCATACTGGTTTGGGTTGCTTACGCCGGCATTGGGTCGCAGTCCCGGCCATAAATTTGGGCCCGCGGCAGGTGACGGGTATAAGCCCCTAATGGAATAGAGGGCGGTCATATACAACGGGATCGTAAACAACTCCACCTCTGCGGCAAGTTGCACCAATTGATGCACTGCTGCACGATCGGTTGGCAAGTTAGCTTTGTCCCGGTGTTCTTTTGAAGCTGACATAAATTCTCCTTTAATTATTATTGTTCCCAACTCAATGGGCATTTACAGCGGAACGGCGCTGCCCCGTCAGTTTCGTTTTAACTGATGTCTAGCACGGATGTATTTTTCCCGTTTACCGCGCCGAGCACCGGAGCTTTTATCGAGAAAAGCCCGTTAGGGGCGCGGCAGGGATGCCGCGCGTCAGCAGAGGGGCAGGAGCCCCTTCTGCGACCCTCGATAAAAGCGAGGAGCGCAGGAAGCAAGCGGCAACCGGGTCGCCTTTTCTTTGGTTACTTTCTTTTGGCGAAGCAAAAGAAAGTAACTCGCCTTCGGGTGCGACAACCCGATTCAATCAAGTGTCGCATTAGCGACTCCTTAATGTTAAAACGGTCGAAACTCGACTAACTGCGTAGCATCAGGTTCTAATTTAGAATGGTTCAACTTACCTTGGTGAGCGTGTTCGCCGTAACGTGTGGGAACGAAACGACGCCCTTACCGGCAATCGGTATTTGCATCAGCATAGACTGGCTATATTGAAGCTGGGTAAAATTCTGTGAGCCTGCAAAAGCTTCAAGCCAATACGTGCAACAGTACCAGTTAACTAATGCATGTTGCTGTTCAAACCCGATATTCGTGACGGCTCCGCCATGGTTTTGCGTGCCAACGTCCAACTGGATAAAACTGGTAGGTTTATTCACCGCCAGGGCGTCCAGCAGAGCCAAGTTCGGATTCAGGGTGTATGTCGGATTTGGATTGGATACGGGGTCGGGAGTTTTGTATTGAGTGGTATCTACGTCTCCGGGCAGTGTTGATGCAGGGGGAATCAGCGGAGCTCCATTGCTGTTTTGGTAATGGCCGGGAGCCAGGATTGAATTGCCGTGCGGTACCGAAACTTGTTTGACAATATTGAACTGTTGCGTAGGCGGCACACTGTTTTGGACGGTTAAATCACCGAGGCCCGGTTGATCGCCGTTGCCATAGGGTCCGAGAGCCTGTTTCTGGTCGGTAAGGAATAACAAGGAGCCGTTTTCTGCATGTACCAGAGCGTCCTTATTCGGCCCTTCGGCAAAATATACCCTTTGTTCATAAAAAAGGGTGTTGGCAACCTGAGTTCCTGTGCCGCCCCGATTTGGCGCGTTGCCGTGAATCGCTGAGAAAGTGAGCTCCTCGTAATAAGCGAAGTTTTTCAGGATGTAGCCTGTGGGTGAGCTGGGATCGACTTGCGGCAACGGCATTACGTTGTATGAATAGGGCGTTTGGGAATCCCCCTTCATGGAACCGGATAGGTTCTGGTTCGTCCACGTGCCGACAAGATACTCAAGCGGGCCCAGTGCAGTCGATGGCGTTCCTGGAGATGCCTGAGCCGGCTCGTTGATCAATGGGATAGCGAGATTTGGCGGAGTATTGCTATTTGACATGTCGGTTTCCTTAAATTAAGACTAAAATCAATGGGGGCCGGCTACCTTAAAACCTTATCGCTCCCCGCCCCGCGGGTGCAGCGTATGCACGAAGAAAAGAATATCTCTTTATGATGGCTTATTGCTGACAAATGCTGACGGTCAGCAAGTCTCCACAACCTGCAATTCAACCCCGAACAAATAACCCTGCCCCTTTACGCCCCGAATCGGGAAACCTTCCGGGGCATAAGAGGCCAGTTTGCGGCGCAGGCGGCTGATCAGCGCTTCGAGCCTGCGTTCGTCGTAATGCCAGAAATCCTGGCCCAGGGCTTCGATGAGCATCTTGCGGCTGACCAGATTTCCGTTCGCGTTGGCTGCGGCCTTCAGGACGCAGCATTCGTTGTGCGATAGCTGAACCGGTTTGCCGTCGGGGGCAATCAATTCCAGTTGCGATGAATTAAGCTGCCAATGCGCTTGCCCATTGGCGTCAAGTGTTTCGGTTTTCGCCTTGCTGATGGCGGTGCTGACCGGCTGCTCCTTTTCATTCGGTAAAGGCAGCACCAGCATGTCGATCCCGTGCTTTGCCAGCCAGACGCTCAGGTTTTCACCGTCGAGCTCCGTCGTAGCGGCAAATCCGGACTGTTGCAGATTGGAAGCGATGTCGTTGAGCTGATAGGTATTGCGATTAAGGACGGCGATGCGGATCATGGTTAGACGGCCTCAATGATTGTGGTCGTCTGATCGGCGCGAAGAATTAAGCAAAGCATGATGACTCCTCCTCTGTTGGAACCCGTTGATGCTGTCGGACATTCCCGTTTGATAAAACGGCTGATAGGGCTCAGCCGGCGCTTATCTGCGGGAAGCCATTAATTAATGGGCCGGAATAGTTCCGTTGCCCACTTGCTTCTCAGGTTCTGGATATTTTTGTCTGTAGCTCGAAGCGTCAGGCTCGCCGTAGGCAAGAACATTTACGAGGCAACGCGGTCTTTGTATTGAACCTGTCGAAGCAACCTGCACCCGTCTCCATGTTCTGGGTTAAGCCGACAGCCTGACGCCGTACTTACGGCGTACTGCGGCGAAGTTGCAAGTTAGTATGGTGACGAGTCTTATTTATTGGAAATGAAATTATTGTCTGCCACCCACCAATGATTGCAATCGGCAGAAATGCTGGAAACTTTAGGGAGTTTATAAAAATAAGTTACGTTCGTGGTTCGACAGGCTTGTCATGGACAGGGCTTATAAGCAAAAAAGGGGGATGTTGCAGTCTTGTAATGAGGATGTTTGCGTGTGACTTTTAGCTTATTGAGTAGGCCGGTTTCAAATAGCGGCCCTTGATTTTGGGAGGTGATTGGTTAACGGCAAAAAGGGGGTATTCGACATTGTAGAGGCGACCTTTACATTTCTACACGGCCGTTAAAGGCATGCGACAAGGTGCCGCTGTCGGTAAACTCCAGCTCACCGCCCATCGGTACGCCGTGGGCGATCCTGCTGGCCGGCACTTGGTGTTTCCTGGCCAGTTCGCTGATGAAATAGGCGGTGGCCTCGCCTTCAACCGTGGAGTTGGTCGCCAGTATCAGTTCCTTGATGCGGCCTGTCGCCAGCTGCTGTTCGAGTTGATCCAGGCCGAGTTCGTCGGGCCCTATGCCGTCCAGCGGCGATAACCGGCCATGCAGCACAAAATAGCGCCCCTTGAATGCCGTTGCCTGGTCGACAATCCAGACGTCGGACGGGCTCTCTACGATGCAGATGACGGCGTCGTCCCTGGCGTTATCGGCGCAGATTTCGCAAACATCGCCTTCGGCCAAGGTGCGGCATTGCTTGCAATGACCCATCTTTTCAAGCGCCTGCAACAGTGTTTGGGCCAGTATTCTTGCTCCGTTGCGGTCGCGCTGGAGCAAATGGAACGCCATGCGCTGGGCGGTTTTAGGGCCGACGCCGGGCAGACAGCATAAATTCTGGATTAACTGCCCCAATAAGCCTTTTTTGAACATATTAAAAAGGCAGCTGGAATCCGGGAGGCAAGGGCAGGCCCGAGGTGACATCCGCCATTTTTTCTTTCTTCATTTTGGCGACTTTGTTGACCGCATCGTTGATGGCCGCAGCGACCAGGTCTTCCAGCATATCCTTGTCATCGCCCAGTAGGGAAGGGTCGATGGTGACCTTCCTGGCTTCGCGTTTGCCGGTCATCAGGATGGTCACCAGGCCGCCGCCGGATTCGCCCATGACCTGCATGGAGTTCAGCTCTTCCTGGGCTTTCTTTAAATCGTCCTGCATTTTCTGGGCTTGCTGCATGATGTTGCCGAGTGCGTTTTTCATTTGCTTCTCTCCATTCTGGATTATATGGGCTCTATGGTGCCGGGCATGATTCTGGCGCCCAAGTGTTCTTTTAAACCCTGGACGTTTTCGTCTGAATTAATCGCGTCAACCGCCGCCTGTTGTCTGTCTTCGCGTGCCTTGGTCAATTGCACGGCGGGTGTGGCGATCGTGGTTTTTTCGGTCGTGATGACCAGTTTTAAAGGCGCTTTGCGATAAGCCTGCAACGCCTTTTGCAAGTTTTCTTCGGTGCGGGCGCTGCGCAGTTGTTTATGCCCCGGATCCAGGATCAAGGTACAGACGGTATCGTCAATATTTTCCAGTACGCAGTTATGAGCCAATTCCCTGGTCAAGCCGCTGATCTTCATTGCGGCGATCATGTCCATCCAATTGGAATCGTGTTGTTGAACAATGGTTTCCGGTGGACTTTTTTCGGCGATGACGGCGGGTTGCTCGGTTACCGTTGGTTTATAAGCCGGTTGCGCCTGAGGTTGATTCATGGGCTGGCGAACCTGAGCCGGTTTAACCGGTGCTGAAGCGGTGCCGACCGGCCTAAAGGTCAACATCCGCAACATGACCATTTCAAAGCCGCTACGCGGATCGGGCGCCAAATCCAGGTCGCGTTGTCCTACCAAGCCTATCTGGTAATAAAGCTGCACGTCTTCGGGCGTCAGCTTGGCCGCCAACGCGGCAACCATCTCCGCATCGAAATCATGGTCGATGGCTCCCGGTATTTGTTGCAGCAAGGCGATGCGATGCAAGACTTGCAAGATCTGTTGCAGTACATCGCTAAAATCCGGCGTCAGGTTGGCTATTTCGTTTATTTTATCGAGTATCGCCGCCCCATCGCCCTCGGCCAGCGCCGTTAAAATATCGTCGACAGGCTGTTGCGCCACCGTGCCCAGCATCGCGTTGATCTCTTCGGTGCCGACCCTGCCGTTGCCGTAGACTATGGCCTGATCCAGCAGGCTTAAGCCGTCGCGCATGCTGCCGTCGGCGGCGCGCGACAGTAATTTTAACGCGGCCGGTTCGGCTTCGATGTGTTCCTGCTGGAGGATGAATTCCATCTGGGCGAAAATCTGTCCGGGCAGCAAGCGCTTGAGGTTAAATTGCAAGCAGCGGGACAGCACGGTGACCGGGATTTTATGGGGATCGGTCGTGGCCAGCAGAAATTTGACGTGCGGGGGCGGCTCTTCCAGCGTTTTTAGCAACGCATTGAAGCTGTGCCCGGACAGCATGTGCACTTCGTCGATCAGGTAGACTTTATAGCGGCCTTGATTGGGCGCGTATTGGGCGTTGTCGAGCAAGTCGCGGGTGTCTTCGACCTTAGTGCGCGATGCCGCATCGACCTCGATCAAATCCATGAACCGCCCTTCATCCAGGTCGCGGCACACGCTGCATACGCCGCAAGGATTGAAATCCTGGAGATTTTCGCAATTGATGGCTTTGGCTAAAATCCGGGCTATGGTGGTTTTGCCTACGCCGCGCGTTCCGGTGAATAAATAGGCGTGATGAAGCCGGTCATGTTGCAAAGCGTTCATTAACGATTTGACGACATGCTCTTGTCCGACGACTTCTGTGAAATTATGGGGACGCCATTTTCTGGCGAGAACCTGATAACTCATGGCAGGCTCAAAGGGTAAGTATGAGTTGGGTGGCGATCATGCCAGCCACATCCCGGCACACGAATCTGCTGCTACCGTTGCTCCCTTCCGGGCCTGGCGGGGTTTACAGCGTATCGTTGCGGGAGGACCGACACGATCACCATTAAACATTAGCCGTACTGGCTAAAGGACGGCTATTATCGTTGAATCGGTTTAATAACACAAGCCGGAATGGCATAAGTTTTGAAAAAAGCTAAATCGAAGTCTATTTGGGTTGCGTCATAATCATCCATACCGGCTGGTTTTGCTTGCCCAAACCGCCCAGATACAGGCGTTTTTTGAATTTTCCGTCGACATAAAGCGGGTCGGTTTCGATTTCAACAAATACGGGAAGGGGCGAGCCGATAGTCAATCCGCTTTCTTTCAGGTTGAGCTTGGCTTCAAATTGACGATGCTGTTGCATTGTGGAGGCTCCCTTTGCCATTCGGTAAATGCGCCAATCGGAGATGGGGAATTTTTTCCAGCGGTCATTGTCATTTTTCGGCTGATCGCCTTGCCATAATACCCCGGTCTCCCTGATTCCGCCCAAGGTTTCGAACTGACTGCGGTCGACATGGATGCGTTCATTTCTAATCGCAGGATCTATGTCGACATGAATATAAAAGCGGAATTGGTCGAACCCTTTTTCAGTTGTATCGCCCGGCACATCGGCGGCCAAATAGAGCCAGTCGTTATCGGCCTGTAAATACAAGATGCTGCCGGTATCTTCCGGCTCCAAAGGTATACGGGCTGCCTGACGCCATTCCCGGTCTTGAATGGTTCCGTCGATGGTTATCGTTGCAGCCGTTATTACCGGAATCTCCAGAGCCCTTGTGTTGGCGGGCAAGACAAGGTTTTTGGCGATTTTGGCGCGAACATATTTGATGTGGTGCTCTTCTATAAAATCCTGGTACCCTTGCGGCAAGCCCGGCTTGTTTTTCCATAATATATAGCCGGTGTTAGCCAGTTTTTGCCGGTACAGCGTTGCCAAATCCGTTTCAATATCGTCCGGCGCTATCGGCACATAGGGTATGTCGCGGTCTACCACCGGTTGAGTGGGTTTCGGCTGATAGGGCGTATCATTGATGAGCGCTTGATTGGGTTCCGGCGCTTTAATTGCGACTGCGCTATCCGAAGTTTTATTAGTTGCGAATACGTCTTCCGAAGCCTTATTAACAGCGGACGGGATAATAGAAACCTTAGCCGTTGCAGATTGTAATAATGCGCTAAATTTTTCCTGCCATTCGTTAATTTTCGTATCGGGAATTTTAGCTATCTCTACTGCCCCCATAACCAATAATATGATAACCGCAACATAGACACCGCCGCCTTTATGACGGCTCTCGTTAAATGCGAGGGGGTTGGCGGTTTTTAGCTGTACCGTGACGGCGTCAATAGCATCTTTTGCCGTTTTCAAGTCACAATTGACAGCCTCCCTGTATCGCTTGATGGCTCCAATTTTATTGCCTGAGTAAATCAGGTTGGTGATTTCATATTGGACACCAGAGGGAATACCTTTTAATAATTCATTCATGGTAATAACCGGCTTTATAGTGAAAGTGCGATTAAGCGTGACGATAGGGGCATCCTATCCCGGCCAAATAATCACCGCCGTCCTGAGCCGGTTCTTGCCGAAGCTGGACATTCTATCGAAATCTTCAAAGGCAATCGGGATAAACTGGCAATCGATTTCGCTTTGCCGTCCTTCTTCGGGATCGGGGTCGTGCATGTACAGGCAGTCGTCGTCGAAGCCGCTCATCACCACCCAGTGCGGGGCTTTTTTCCGGTCCATACGGAATGTGCTGATCAGGATCAACGGTATCGCCCCGGACTTGAACGCGCCGATCAGGTCGTTCTGGCTGATATTGGCGTAATGTATTTTGATGCCTTGCTCTTGCGCTTCGCGCTTGAAGCAGTTGTCGACCAGTTCCACGACCTGCTTTTTTTCCTCATTGCGTACGCCGTCGATAAACAGCGTTCCGGTCTGGTTGACCCACACCTCAACCGTGAATTGCCGACGCTTGGCCGCCAGCGCCAGGCCTATCGGGTGGCAGCCGCCATGCCCCGAGGTCATGAAGATGGTCGTGGCTTCGCGCCACAGGTTGATCTCTTCTTCCTTGGACGGTTGATAGGCCCTGTTTAAGCCGTGCATCGCCATCATCAGCGATGCGGGGCCGCAGGTAAACGGCGTGGTTTGCCTTAGCCAGTGCACCGAGCGGTGTTGTAAGCTGTCGCGATAACGGCGGATACGTTTCTGGTAGCGTAACGCGTCTTTGTGGTCTTCATAGTAATCGCGGTAGATGCCGAATTTTTGGTAGCCCAGCGATTGGTAAAGCTTGATCGCTGCGGTGTTATCGACACTGACTTCAAGGCGCAGATACAGCCTGCCTGCGTCATTGGCGGCCTGTTCACCTGCCGTCATCAGCAATTTGGCGATGCCCGTGCCTCTTTGCGCAGGTGCGACGGCCAGCGAATAAACTCGGGCAAGCCGGGTACCGGGGTGATAAATAACCAGTACATAACCGACGACTGCCTGGGGTGGCGGCCGCGACTGCTCCCGACAGTCGTCGGCATTTCCTCCATCCTTGGAGGTCAGAAGTGTCGCAATCGGTATGGAGCCGATGTGATCGACTGCCAGGGATGGCGGAAGCGTCGCGGTCGGTATGGAGCTGATGTGACCGATCTCATTGGCCTGTTCTGCTACCAGCAAGGCGCGATGCTCCGTGGTTATCCAGTGTTTGAAACTGCGCCGGCTTAATTGGTCGGTGTCGAAACAGGTTTTTTCAAGCGCTACCAGCTGATCGAGATCGGCTAACAGGGCGGGGCGGATTAAAATGCTCAAGACGATACTCCTTGCAAACCTTGTGAAATCACCTGTCTGGCGCGGAACAACACCATCTCCTGCCAGGCCTGATCGTTTGGACAGAAATGACGGCGCATGATTTTGCTGTGTTCCAGGCGGGCTTGTTCATTATCGGGTTGCGCCCAAAGCTGATGGTCGCGCAGCAAGGTTTCAAACAGCTGATCGGTGCTGAAGGTGCCGAATTCCAGAGTGATATAGCAGCTGCGTTCATTCATGATCGCGTGCCAGGCATAATCCAACAGCCCGGTTTTCGGCACCGAAGTGGACGTGCCCAGAAAAGGCAATGCCACCGAGTCTCCGTACAAATGACGGGCTGCCCGCGTTCCGGCACTATCAGGCTGATGGTCGCAAATGATTTCGCCATAGCCGTAAGAGCCCAGGCCGGTATGCAGGTCGATGACGGCCAAATCCCGCTGGTGCAGCGCATATTGGCGCATCAGGTCTTCGCAGACCAACCTGCCGTGCGCGGGGGCTTTGCCGCCGTAAAACGGCCCGGACGGATCGTTGTATTGTCCGGCGCTGACCGCTTTTTCCAGCGCCACGCGGCCATGCCGTTGCTCAAACTCGGCCAGGGCGATTTTCCGTTGTTCGGCATCCGCCAGATAAAACGCCTCTTTGAGCAGGTCATAATCTTTATTCTCAGGCGGCGGCCTGGAAAAATCGACGATATTGCGGTTAAGGTCGACGCCGTCCGCATCGCAACGCCGTTGCCAGGCATAGCCCCACGGCGTCAGGGCATGGACCATCAACACCGCGGTATCGGCCGGAATAACGAGCAGACCTTCGGCAATCAAACCCAGATGGTCGATTTGTATCGCGCTGCCGGCAAAACCCTCAATGCCGTGCGTTCCGCCGAGCAAAACCAGCACTTTTGCTGCGTCTTCCGGGCCGATCCAGACCGTGTCGGTCACCAGCGGTTCGTTTTCAGGTCCGATGCCGGTGCATGGATAGGGCTGGCATCGCGTATGACAGGGTAGTTGATTTAACTGCGCGAGCCAACGCTTCCGACCGGCGGCATAGCTGCCGGGAAAAACGGCGGTATCGATAGCGGCAAGAGGAAGACGATAAGACATGACGGTTACCTGAAGTTTTTCTTAAGCATAGCCCCAGTTAAGTTAATCATGAAATATTTCTCAATACTCATAAAAACCCCTTGTGCAAACAACTGACTGGTTCCAGAATTAGGTCTTATCTTACTACAGGATCTTAATTGTTATGGCGCGCACCCTTCTGGTGGTTGACGATCTTTCCGACTGGAATCCCTATTATCCCAGCGATCAGGTCATCACTTTTGAAAACTATCTCGCGACCGAGCAGGGCGAGCCTCAGCAGCGTGTCCGCATCATCAATCTTTGCAGCAGCTACCGTTATCTTTCCGACGGTTATTACTGCTCATTGCTGGCCGAGGCCAGAGGGCATCACGTTATTCCTTCGGTTAAAGTGCTGAACGACTTGGGCAAGAAAGCGCTGTACCGGCTACAGCTCGACGATTTGTCGCAGACGCTGGAACGCGCATTTAAAAGCACCGACAAGGACAGGGAAATAACCTTGATGAGCTATTTCGGCACCACGCCCGATCCGGCTTTTCAGGAACTCGCTAGGCAGCTGTTTGAGCGCTTTTCCTGCCCCATTCTGGAAGTGACGTTGCGCTGCAAGCAGCAATGGGAAATCATCGGCTTAAAGGCCGTATCGCACCGGCATCTGGACGATGCGATGCAAACCGTTTTCGCCGACGCGCTGGATAAATTCAGCACCAAAGTCTGGCGTAAAGGCCGAGCCCGTAAAGCGGCGCGGTTCGATCTTGCGATACTGATCAACCCTGAGGAACAGTTACCGCCCAGCAACATGGGCGCTCTTAAAAAGTTTATCAAAATCGGCAGGCAACTGGGTATCGAGATAGAACTGATAACGCAGCAACATTATGTGCGCCTGTCCGAGTTTGACGGCTTGTTTATACGTGAAACCACCAATATAGATCACCATACCTACCGTTTCGCCAAAAAGGCCGAGGCCGAAGGGCTGGTGGTTATCGACGACCCGACTTCGATGCTGCGCTGCACCAATAAGGTCTATCTTGCCGATTTGTTCCGTACCCATAAGGTGCCTACGCCCAAGACTTGGCTGCTGCATAAAGGTAACGCCGCCCACCTGGACAGGGTGGAAGCGGAAGCCGGGTTTCCGGTCGTCATAAAAATCCCGGACGGTTCCTTTTCCCGCGGCATCGCTAAGGTGAATGACCGGAAAGAGTTGGAACTCAAAGTGGAAGAGCTGTTCCAGAAATCCGCGCTGCTGCTGGCGCAGGAGTTCCTCTATACTGACTTTGACTGGCGTATCGGCATCTTCAATAACAAAGCCTTGTATGCATGCCGCTATTACATGGTTAAAAACCACTGGCAGATCTACCGCCACGGCAGCAGCCGAATCGATACCGGCAGTTTTGCTACCTTGCCGACCTTTGAAGTCCCCAAAGCCGTGCTGGATGCCGCATTAAAAGCGACCCAGCCGATAGGCAACGGTTTGTACGGCGTGGACGTTAAGGAAAAAGACGGCAAAGGTTATGTGATAGAGGTGAATGACAACCCTAATATCGATAGCGGCGTCGAGGACAAATACCTGGGCGATGAGCTGTATCGGTTGATTATGACCGAATTGCTGAGGCGCATGGAAAATCGCAGTAAAGGGGTATGATTGTTTTCGCCTTGCCGAGTTGAGGGCGGGAGAGATTGTGAAAGAATTCGTGTTTAGCATAAATTTAAAGAATAACCACGAAGGACACAGAGGACACGAAGTTTTAATGTGTTAAATCGGGAGTGTTTTCTTCGTGCTCTTCGTGTCCTCTGTGGTGAATAATGCTTTCACAGTCTCGGGACGGGAGTGATACCCCGGCTTTGTTATGTAGAAGAGAGGATTTTATGCCGTATTTAAAACTAACAACCAATGTTGCAATCACCAAAGAACAGTCGCCAAAATTATTAAGCCAATTCTCGCAACTGCTTGCCAAAGAAACCGGTAAACCTGAGCGTTACGTGATGGTTGAGCTGGCGGGCGGCAAAGATATGCTGTTTGGGGGCAGCAGCGAACCGTTAGCTTATGTTGAATGTAAAAGCATCGGCCTTAGCGGCCAACAAGCCAAATCGCTTTCGGCTTCCATCAGCCAATTGTTGGCAAGCAACTTACAGCTTCCAGCGGAGCGTGTTTATATTGAGTTTAGCAATTGCCCTGCCGATTTATGGGGCTGGAATGGTTCTACTTTTGGGTAAGCAGGGGGCGCATTGTACCCCCTGCCGGGCGTTTCTATTTCACAAAACAGCTTTTTTCAGCATATTGTTCCGCTTCTTTCAGCCGTTTTCTTAAATCTTTGGATTGAGCCGGATCGCGCATGGCTGCCGCCGCATCGCCGGTTTGGCCTTTAGTCAGATAAGTAAATGTTTTTGCGGCATCGTATTCGGCAAAGTTCAGTTTTTCAGCTATTTTGTCGATTTTGCAACCGCAGGCATATTGATTGATATAGGTCAGGCCGCCGTGTTGGGCAACGCAGTTTAAAACATATTCAACGCGGTCGCGGGTAGGGTAGTCGCTGACAAACGGCGCGGGTTCGGCTTGTTGTTCAACCGGCTTTTCCTGCTCCGTGGCGCAGCCTGAAATAACGGTGATTAAAGCAAAGGCGAAAATAGAAGATGTATATTTGGTTTTCATTGATGATTTTTATTCCCATAAGTCAGAAAGTGAAAAAGTATGCTCGGCAAAAGGAGCAACCGCTATTTGTCGGTCGTCGGCATAAGAGCCGTTTAATAACCAACGCTGGTCATGCAATTCATAGGCTTCCAGTGTTTGCAGGATAGGGTCAACCAGCCAGAGATAAGCGACGCCTAACTGTGCGTAAACAGGCATTTTAACGATGCGGTCCAGGCGCGCCGTTGATGGCGATAAGACCTCGCAAATCCAGTCCGGAACCACATCAAACCAGGCTGTTGCCGGCAGCGTCGGCATTCTTTGACGACGCCAACCGGCCAGGTCAGGCACTAAGACTTCATTGCCCAAATGGCATTCCGGTTCGTCTATGATCCACCAGCCGCCAGGGCCGTTTCGTCCTTTTTGAAAGGGCGAAACCAATTCTGCGCCAATCGACGAAGAGGCTACGGCATGTTTTGGCGCGGGTCGTGGATGAGTTTCCAGCTGGCCGTTGATGATCTCGCCGACTATGTTTTCCGGCAAATCTACAATGTCCTGGTAACTGGCTTGTTTGATGGCTGGATTTAACATAAATATTCCTGTCTGGTCTTCAACGGTTACCAACGCGGGTCATGTACAACTTGCAATAAACAACAGGCTTGCGAGAATAGTCTACCGGCGGCCATTATCCACAATATTCAAAGCTTACCATTATGAACAGTCAAACAAAAGTAGCGGGCGTGATTCTTGCCGGCGGCCGGGCGCGGCGCATGAATAATCAGGATAAAGGCCTGGTAAATTTTAAAGGTCGTCCGATGGCCAGTTATGCGATAGCCGCGTTAACGCCTGTTGTGGATCGGTTGTTCATCAATGCCAATCGGAATATCGATCAGTACCGGCAATTCGGATGGCCGGTAATCAGCGATCAAACCGACAGCTTTGACGGCCCTTTGGCCGGCGTATTAAGCGCAATGATCCATGCCGATGCCGATGTTTTGCTGGTGATGCCGTGCGATTCGCCGTTGATTAAAACGGAGCATCTGCAAAAGCTGCTGTTAGCCCGCGCAGAAAATAATGCCGATGTTGCCGTCGCCTTCGATGGAGCAAGGCTGCATCCGGTTTTTTTTGCGGTACGGACGGCACTGCGAACCAGCCTGCAAGATTATTTAGCCGGCGGCCAACGTAAAGTGGCGGCTTGGCTGGCGCAGCAGAATTTAGTGCAGGTGGATTTTAGTAACGAACCGGAAATATTCAGCAACATTAATACCATGGCCGAGTTATCTGTACTGGAGACAACTAATCGTTTCAGTTAGAATGAAGCGCTGTTAGCCGTTACAAGCGGGCGAAAATATTTGTCTGCCGTACCAACAAAATGGTGGTGAGAAGAATGCGTGTTTAGCAATGGATTTGACTTTCCCTGCCGCTATATCAAGTCAGATGCCGTAAATTAAGGAAATAAAAAACAATGAATAAGCTGTTTTCCCCCGCAATTGCCTTGATGAACCGGTTGAATTACACCAGAAAGTTTATGGTGCTTGGCTTGATCTATCTCGTTGCGATCACCGTGGTAATGTACAGTCTTTATGCAAACCTTAATCAGGTTGCCCGTACCTCGCAACGACAGCTGGAAGGAATTGAATTGATCAAGCCCATTTCCAGGACTGTGCAATTTATGCAGCAGCACCGCGGGCTGTCGATCGGGGTTCTCGGCGGCAATGAGGCGATGCGGTCCCAGCGCGACGCCAAGGGAATTGAAGCGGCCGCAGCCTTCAACGCGATGGAAAAGAAGCTGCCTTCCGGCTTGGTTTTGAGCGAAGACTGGGCGCGCATTAAAACTGACTGGAATAGTCTGCAAAAAGATTGGACTCAGTCGACGGTGGACGAAAATTTCACGACGCATACCAATTTGATCGACCGGATGCTGGAATTTGAGGTGCGTGTCGCTGACGACTAT
>JBAQYH010000020.1:0-1596 GCA_049299935.1 Methylobacter sp.
AACTCCATCAGCGCGGCTCCGAAAACGTGCAGCAGCAGCTCGGGCAGGCCCTGGCGGCCGTGGTCATGCTGTCGGCTACCGTCAAGTTCAAAGGATCGATGATCCTTCAGGCCCAAGGCGACGGCGATATTAAAACGCTGGTGGCTCAGGCAACGGACCAACGAAAAATCAGAGGCTTGGTCAGAGGCAAGGAAAACGCAGCCGAAGGTTCCTTAGAAACCATGTTCGGCCATGGGCGGTTAGTGCTGACCATCGAATCGCAAAACGGCCATCCTTATCAGGGCATCGTTCCGCTGCAAGGCAGCAATTTGGCCGCTGCCCTGCAAACCTATTTTGAGAAATCCGAGCAACTTAAGACCCGCTTGTGGCTATTTGCCAATGCCACCCATGCCGTAGGCTTGTTATTGCAGGAACTGCCGGCCCAGGAAAATTATGAGGCTGATTGGGAACATATCGAGATACTGGCAAACACAGTGACCGAGCAGGAACTGTTCGATCTGGATTGCGAACAGCTGTTGTATCGATTGTTCCACCAGGAAAAAGTCAGGCTGTTTGACGCAGAACCGGTTGAATTCAGCTGCGCCTGTTCCCGGACCAACATCGAGAAAACCTTATTCACTATGGGGCGGGCCGAACTGGAAGATATTCTAAAAGAACGGGACATTATTGAAGTAAACTGCGAATTCTGTAGCGAACGCTACCTCTTTGACAAAGTCGATGTGGAAAACATCCTGTCTCAGAACAGGTCCGCCACTGACTCCGAAACTCGGCATTAACAAATAATCTTATGAAAACCGGAATAATCAAACGCAGTCTTCGCATCGTTTTTTTGCTGGCATTGACAGGCTTATTATCCGGCTGCATGTACTGGATTCGGGCTTATCAAGTCTATTTGCAGATGGACGAATTCGATCGCCATTTTTCCGTCGCGGCCAATGATGAGTTTACCCTGCGCTTCAAAGATCCCATTCTATTCAGCCAGGACTTTGTCTCCCTATCCAAGCTTTATGCCAGCCAGGATGACCCTACCGCGGATGGCAGGCGCTGGCGATATTGGTTCCGCAAGGTTGACGGCAATAATAACCTGATCAAGCCGGAGATAAAGTTTTATTCGGATTTGAATTTTAATAAAGAAAGGCGCCTGATTGCCTGGTCGTTTTCTTCGCTTTTTTTGGCAATTGCCCCGCCCAAGTTTTTAGAAGTTTCCTTACGCTCTATCGGCGGCGCTGAAATCGATAAAGAAAAAAAACAGCTTAAAGCCAACTCCGCATTGCTGGAAAAAATTTCTGACGATTTACCCAAAAAACCGGCCATTCTGGCGCAACTCGGCGAACCGTTTGAAATCAAGGATGAAGGGGAGCAGGAATTGTATATATACCGTTTTCTGCTGGACACTCACCATATAGAAGAAGGCTATGAGGACCGCGCCTTAAACGAAGTCAAAATCACCTTCGACAAAAAAACCCAGGAGCTGGTTAGAATGGCCGGGCGTTTTGCCGGGCTCAAGGTTTCAATTAACTACCGGAAGTTCCTGAACGAAGCAGCGGATGTTGCGCAAACCAAGCCGGAATAGCGGTTTTGCAGCCATATTAACCC
>JBAQYH010000021.1:0-1514 GCA_049299935.1 Methylobacter sp.
GTTTAAATCCGTCTAATCAGTGTCATCCGTGTTCCATTAATTTACACGTTGTTTTTATTTAACCGGCGCAGTTGGCGTTTGGTGCATTCGAGCACCGATTCCATGAGGCGTGAACATGCCGGTTGCAAAAGCGACAAAAATGAAAATGAACAGCACAATTGAAAGTGTAATGCGAAAAGTCAGTGCTTTGACTGTTTTTTCAGATTGTTCCTCAGATTTGTGTTTAACCAGATGAAATAGTGCTGAGCCCAGGCTGATAATTATCAGGATAAAGGCGATAATAACGATGCTTTTTATAATCATGACGGTAGGTACATTGAAGGATAAGGTTTTTGTATTCTCGGTTATTTAGGTGTCTGTGCCAATAGGATGAAGAAAAAAAGCATGATCCACTCGGATACATTCAATGAAGTTTAAAATCATTCCAACCTTAGTTTATTTGTGCCTGTTGTCGGTGTTGCTTGCACTGGGTATGTGGCAATTGGATCGTTCAGAGCAGAAGCAGGCATTTCTTAAGTTGCAAGAACAAGCCGCCGCAACTGAAACGCTGCATTTATCTGCGGTTATGGAAAACAATACTGAGTTACAGAGATACAGACAGGTTGCAGTTACCGGACGTTACGATGTCACGCATCAGTTTTTGATAGACAATCAAATCAGCGGCGGGAAGGCAGGCTATTTTGTGTTGACGCCATTGGTGTTGACAGGGGGAACCAAGGCTGTTTTGGTGAACAGGGGCTGGATTCCTTTAAACCGGGACCGGTCGGCGCTTCCCGATTTGCAGGTTAACAACCCGGAAGCAACTATTACCGGGCGGATTAATAATTTTCCCAGCGTTGGTATAAAATTAGCAGGAGCGGAAATTCCAACTGCGGGTTGGCCATCGGTAGTTCAGGTGGTTGACAGTAATGTATTGGCTAAAAAATTAGGCTATTCATTATTTCAGTTCCAGATTGAGCTGGCTAAAGAATTACCTGACGGATATAAACGGGAATGGCACACATCAACCATCATGCTGCCCGAACAACATACAGCCTATGCAATTCAGTGGTTTGCGTTGGCATTAACACTAACGATACTGTTTATTTGGTACAGCTTTAAAAAGAACGATGCACAATCAAAAGAATAAAAATCACATATTAATACTGGTCATTTTCGGGATGTCGGTTATTCCGTTTTTGATCGCATGGGGCTTAAAAGAAAATCCGCAGCTGTTAAAGGGGCAAACCAATCATGGGCAGTTGATAACGCCGCCGGTGACGACCGAGCGTAGCGACCTGAGCGGTTTCGACCCATTTTCAACTGAGAATATGTCCGAGCTTTCCGGGCACTGGCTGTTGGTGAACATCATTCCAAACAGCGGTTGTAATGAAGCCTGTATTGAGGCTATTCATAAAACCAAGCAAATTCGGCTCATGTTGAATAAGGAACTGACCCGTACCCGCCGGATAGTCATAGTCTTAAAAGATGTTGCGCCGGAAGCTGCCAGCAAATGGTGGGTAGATGACCAGACC
>JBAQYH010000022.1:0-4637 GCA_049299935.1 Methylobacter sp.
GCACGGTGATGCGCGTTACGGGGCGGTCGGCAAACTGATGCTGCCGATCAAGGAAGCGGATGCCTTGCAACCGATTTATGGTATCACTGCATTTATCTTGCTCTGTATTTTTGTGTTCAGCGCATCACCGTTTAATGCGCTGATTTTTTGGGTAATAGGTGCCAAGTTGTTAATTGATTTTACGTACCACATGTGGGCGATACGACTTTATCATCGTTGGCTGGGTGTACCTATAATGCCGCGAACTTGGTTTTTGGCGACGATGTCAACGTTGGCGGAACCCTTTTGTTTCCAGATATTACGTCATTTGAGTGCCGTATGGGGCTGGATCACAGTGGCGACTGGCCAACATGAATGGATAGCTCAACGTATAATAGGTGAAACGAAATGAAATACCCGATTATAGTCTTACTTTTTCTGGTGGGTACTGCTGCATCGGCGGGTTCGAAATTCGATGACGGCGTGCGTTACAAGCAACAACAAAAACTTCCCGAGGCGGTCTCCGCGTTTCGTGAAGTGTTGACCAACGAACCGCAAAATAGCCAGGCATGGGAGCAGCTTGCCATCGTCGAAAGCTGGCTCAATCATTTTGATGAATCGATTACAGCTTGGCGCAAACTGCTACGGATTACGCCGCATCAGGCCAGTGCACATGCCGGACTGGCGCGTGTGCTGTATTGGAAAGGCGAACACGCCGAAGCACTGCGCGAAGTGGATATTGCATTGGGACTGGAACCCAATAATACCGATGTACTGGTGTTGAAAGGCGATGTGCTGTTGACTGACGATAAACGTGAACAAGCGCATGATGTCTATTTCCAGGCGCAAGCATTAGCTAAAAACGATGTTGAAATAGACAAGAAAATTGTGCGTACGGAAGCGCCTAAAAATTGGCGGATTGATCTCGGTCATGGCGCGGATCAATTCACCGCCTTGCGCGGTGCAGAAAACAGCAGTTACGTGCAAATCGGCTACCGCGCTTCAGCGGATACCTCGCTGTATGTGCGTACCGAACGATATGACAACTTCCATAAAGTTAACGTCGGTGTTGCTCCCGGCGGCTTCTTTCGTTTGGCGCCATGGTACTTGCTTAATGCCGAAGCTTATTTCAATGTGGACGAGCCGGATTTTCGACCAAAACGAATAATCCTTCTGAACAGCGAATTGCTAATAGATGGCCCATTGCAGCCTTTGCTTGGCTTGCGTTTCATGCATTACAAGGATAATGTTTTGTCTGCATCGCCAGGAGGGGGTGTCACCACGATAACGCCGGGGGTGCGTGTTCTTATGGCACCGGCTAGCCTTGAATTGCGCTATGGTTTCAGCAACAATACAGACGATTCTGACACGGGTATCTATCAGGCCAAACTCCAAATGGAACTGGAAAATTATACGCCCTATCTGCTGTATGCCTCCGGTAGAGAGGCCCTGCCTCCACTCAAAACAGCTCAGATAAGAATATTAGGCGTTGGCTGCGTATTCTCGTTCAACGATACATGGGGGGCGCGTATCGATCTAACCCACGAAGACCGTAAAGCCTTCTATAGGCACAATACCTTGGCTGCGGGTATAACCTGGCATTTTTAGTGCCGCCTACGTATTTTGCTATGAAGCAATGGCCGATGGTTTTATTTCAACAATATAAGCATTTTATTTGTTAGTGACGCCGACTAAGAAATCATTAAGGAGATTGCCATGACCATTCTGGAAAAATACAATAGAACCGCTATTGTCCTGCATTGGCTAATCGCCGTATTAATCATTGCCAACGTGGTGTTGGGGCTGTTATTTGATGCCGTTAGCGACGAACACATTCGTATGGCGATAGATACCCATAAATCCATCGGAATTACCGTGCTTGGGCTTGTTTTGTTGCGGATATTATGGCGCGTCACGCATCATCCGCCACCCTCTCATACGCGCGTCGCTAAAATCGCTCATATGACGCTGTATCTGCTGATTCTGGCACTGCCGATTTCAGGTTGGTTGCACGACTCGGCCTGGAAAGACGCGGCGACGTATCCGATGACTCTGTTTGGCTATATACCCTGGCCGCGCATCGCCATGATCGCAACGATCGAGCCGATTGCTAAGGAATATTTGCACGATCTTTTAGGTGCTGTGCATAACTGGTTCGGATACGTGTTCTACGGAGTTCTGGGACTGCATATTGCAGGCGCTATTAAGCATCAGTATGTCGATAAGCACAGCGACAAACATCGCGGCATGCTGCCGAATATCAACCGGGAAAAATCGAAAATATAGCGTTACTTAAGGCCGACTTACACTTAATGCGTAAGACATCAATAGCGCCAGTCCCTCCCGTGCGTTTGGCTTAACGTTATCCTGATGCAATAAAAACAAATCCGCCTGATAGCTTGGCCCAAAGCCTCCCTTGAATAACATGCTGATTGCAATATCGGATACAATCAGCATGGTCTTCTCAAGGTTAAATCGCCGCTATTTTAGACGCGGGCATTAAACCAACCGCCCCCACAAATCGTATTCATCCGCTTCTTCCAGCTCGACATCGACAAAATCGCCGACTTGCAGATGCGTCGCGCCGTCGATGAACACCTGTCCGTCGATTTCCGGCGCATCGGCCTTGCTTCTTGCGACCGCGCCTTCTTCGACCACTTCGTCGACCAGCACCGTTTCGGTCCGGCCTACCCGTTTCTGTAAGCGAGCCGCGCTGATTTCGGCCTGATGCGCCATAAACCGCGCCAGACGCTCCTGTTTGACCTCTTCCGGTATCTGGTCGGGCAGCTCATTGGCGACCGCGCCTTTGACCGGCGAATAGGCAAAGCAGCCTACCCTGTCCATTTGCGCTTCGCTCATAAAATCCAGCAACTGCTCGAACTCCTGCTCGGTCTCGCCCGGAAAGCCGACGATAAACGTGCTGCGCAAGGTAATATCGGGGCAGATTTCGCGCCATGCCTTAATGCGTTCCAGGTTATTCTCGCTGGCCGCCGGACGCTTCATCAGCTTAAGGATGCGGCTGTTGGCGTGCTGGAACGGTATGTCCAGATAAGGCAGGATTTTGCCCTCGGCCATCAACGGGATCACTTCGTCGACATGCGGATACGGATACACATAATGCATCCTGACCCAAATGCCCAAGTCGCCCAGCGCCTCGACTAACTCATAAAAGCGGGTTCTGACCGAACGGCCTTTCCAGTCGTAGCTTTGATACTTTAAATCCAGGCCGTAGGCGCTGGTATCCTGCGAAACCACCAGCAGTTCCTTGACCCCGGCATTGGCCAGGCGCTCGGCTTCCCGCATCACATCATCGACCGGCCTGCTGACCAGATCGCCACGCATCGAGGGGATGATGCAGAAGGTACAGCGATGATTGCAGCCTTCGGAAATCTTCAAATAGGCATAATGCCGGGGCGTCAGCTTGATGCCTTGCGGCGGCACCAGACTGATGAACGGGTCATGCGGAGGCGGCAAGTGTTCATGCACGGCCGAGACGACTTCTTCCAGCGCATGCGCGCCGGTCACTTTCAGGACTTGCGGATGACGCTCGCGTATTTCGGCTTCCCTGGAACCCAGGCAGCCGGTGACGATGACCTTGCCGTTCTGGGCCAGCGCTTCGCCGATACTATCCAGCGATTCTTCTACGGCGGCATCGATAAAACCGCAGGTATTAACCACGACCAGATCGGCGTCCTGGTAAGTCGGCGAAATGGTATAACCCTCTGAGCGAAGCTTGGTTAAAATCCGTTCGCTATCGACCAGGGCTTTGGGGCAACCCAAACTAATAAAACCAATATGTGGAGCAGTCATTAAAATCTCAGGTAATGTTAAAGCGCACTAGTTTATAGAACTGACTGCGCAAATAAAAATTAAAAAGCAATCACCACGAAGACACGAAGGACACGAAGAAATAAAACTTCGTGTCTTCGTGGCGAATTAAAAAATTCAGGGGTTAGGACTTTTCCTTAATAGCACTCGGATGACGGATTAACATCGACCAATGCCCCTTGCTTTTGCTCAGCCAGCCGCGCACTTCGATGGTTTTGCCCAAATAGCCATTCACATCGGGGAATAAATCCAGCCATTTATTCTCGATACGCGCCTCAAAAGCATCCCCTTCAGCTGCGCTCAGGACAGGCGCAGCCGAAGGGCTCAGGACAGGGGAAAATTCCAGATAAACCGACTTGCGGGTCTTGCGGATATTGACCACCTTGCCGACCAGACGCGTCCAGCCCGGATGGCCGGCTTCGGTAAGACTGCCGACCGGTATTGCGGCATATTCCGGCCGCCCCCAAATGCCAAGCCTGGTTTGTTCCGCCTGATTCTGCGCCTTGACCAACTCGTTCACATAGAACAGTTCGGGCGGATAGATGCTGACAGTCGCCAAACCCGCTTCAACCAGTTGCAGATTGATATGTTCTTTTTTTTCGGTGAACAAATGCGCCAGCGTCCTGCCGTACTTATCGGTTTTTTCCACACCCACTTCCAAGCGGACTTTGGTGTTTTTCAGCTTGTCGGCCAGCCAGCGCTTGGCCTCGTCGCCGCCCGCATCGGCCAGCTTGTCCCGGTGTTGAACCTCCGGCGTATTGATGCCCAAAAAGCGGATTTTACGGCCGTCCTCCAGCACCACGGTATCGCCGTCGTAAACCGTCTTGACC
>JBAQYH010000023.1:0-5595 GCA_049299935.1 Methylobacter sp.
GCGCACGGGTAGCCTGCCGTCCAACAAGCACAAGCTTGTTGTGGCTTGGGTCGAAATTCATAAGGATGATCTTATAGCGGATTGGGGGCTTGCCGTTAACGGCAAACAACCTTTTAAAATTAAAGGACTTGATCAATGAGAATTGCAAAAGTTGATGCCCAGCCTGACTGGACACTGGTGGTTACCACTACCGATGGCAGAGTCGGCCAATTTGATATGCGCCCCTACCTTGGCTATGAAGCCTTCGAAGAGCTTAAGGATACTGCCGAGTTTATGAAAATTAGCAACGGTGGCTACTTTGTCGAATGGCCGTGTGGCGCCGATCTATCCGCAGATACGATTGAGGCCAAAATGCTCGAGAAAAAAGAGACAGCGAACGGTTAACGCTGTACCGCTGTCAGGCGGATTCACGCCATGACAGTACCTTCCGAAGCAGACCCCGCTCAGCAGCGTTATTTTAGTCAAACAAGCCGGTGGAAATTGCAAAGCGTTTAAATACCGCCGCTACAAACAAAACTCAATTTCACTGATTTGTTGATCCAGCCAACATAAAACATCTTTGCCTTTGCGCAACTGGGTTTCGCCAAATTCAGGAGCTTGGATGGGGCTTAATACCGCCCAGCGGGATAGCTGGTTTTTTAGCTGTCCCTGTTCGCTGGCCGTGAAATGATAACGCTGCGTCAGCTCTTCAAACAGCCTGGGTTCCGGCGCAGTTATCAGCGCCGCAAGGCGGCTTAACTCGGCCAGTACCGTTTCAATCGTCGAGACATGTGCCGTTATCAATGAAGAAACCTGCTTGGGCTGGATGTTCTCGGCGGGCGATGACTCATTATCCGAGATAACTTTCAGGCAGTGGATCAGTTCGCCTGTCGAAAACCGTACCGCGGTTTCATAAAATGCAGACGCTTCCATGTCGCAAAGATGGTGCAGGTCATAAGTAAGCTGCGACCTTGAGACGGTCTGGATGCTTGCGGTGGAGCACGGCGGCGTGAAAACCAGCGGCGGATAATGGCTTTTCTGGCTGTCGACATCGGTGATCTTGTCGATTAAAAACAGACAGCCCACCGCGTGGTGTTTGTGTCCTGCGATACCGATATTAACCAGCACCGGATGTTCAGCTGAAGCAAACAAAGCCTGGCTGTAGGCCACCCCGGCCGCCATCGCGCTTTTTCCCAGTCCGGTGACCGTCAGGCAGATGTCCTGATTCAGATAAACCGCAAACGGCTGGATCGTCGTATCTTTCTTTAATTTGAAATGCTCGACCAGCGGCTTGGCTTCGCAGGGCAGCGCGGCGTAGATAAAAATTCGGGTCGGGTTTGTTTGCATCATTCAGGTCGCGTTGTTTGGGTTTTTACTCACCACGAAGACACGAAGGGCACGAAGTTTTGCCTTAGTTTTTCTCGGCAACTGCTCCATGCGTCGCCTAAAGCGCCTACTGTTGCTGCTCTACCTCGTGTCTTCGGGGTGAATAGAGGACAGGTGTCTTTTCGTTTGACAGTGAACACTAGGTTTCAATTTTAACGCTTAATCGTTTCAACAGGCGATGAAAGTTGCCCCGGTCCAGTCCCAGCACTCGAGCCGTAGCGGCCATATTGCCTTGTTGCGCTGCAAGTTGTTGCCGGATCAGTTGGCGTTGGAATCCTTCAACTGCATTTTTGAAATCTATCGGTGCGGCTGGCGGCGTTGCATCGGTCACCGTGTTGCCATGCGGATCATTCAACGGCTCCGGCACTATATCCAGATAGGCTTGGGAAATGGTTATAAAATCCGCCTGGCGATTTTCCTGGGTCGCCGATTTTAGCGCGGCCCGGCTGAGCAAATGCTCCAGCTCGCGGATGTTGCCCGGCCAGTGGTAAGCCAATAAGGCTTTCTTGGCGTCCTGATCCAGGCGCAACTTTTTAATGCCCAGGCGCTGCTGGTTTTTTTCCAGGAAAGCGCCGGCCAGCAATAAAACGTCTTTGCCCCGTTCGCGCAATGCCGGAACGTGCATCGGATAAACGGCCAGGCGATGGTATAGATCCGGGCGAAACTGCCCTGCCGCGACTTCCTGTTGCAGGTTGCGGTTGGTTGCGGCAATGACCCGGACATTGACCTTGATCTGCTTGTCGCTGCCGACGCGCTGTATCTCGCCATTCTGCAAGGTGCGCAATAATTTGGCCTGAATGGCAAGCGGCAGTTCGCCGATTTCATCCAGGAAAATCGTGCCGCCGTCAGCCAGCTCAAACTTACCGGTCCGGTCGCTGATGGAGCCGGAAAACGCGCCTTTGATATGGCCGAACAATTCGCTCTCGGCAATAGTCTCAGGCAGTGCCGCGCAATTGACATAGACCATGACCTGATCGGCGCGAGTCGATTCCAGGTGAATGCGCCGGGCAACCAGCTCTTTGCCGACCCCCGTTTCGCCCAAAATCAAAACGGCCAGTTCCGACGGCGCAACAATGGAAATTTCGTTGCGCAATTTCCGCATGCATTCGCTGTCGCCGATCAGGTCATGGTCGGTATTTTCCTTGAATAAAGTTTGGGTCACATAACGCACCCGCTGTTCCAGCGTGGTAATCAGCCCCGCAGCCTTGACCGTCGCGGCAGTCAGACTGATAAAAGTGTTCAGTTGCAACGGGTCGATATTGTCAAACGTGCCGGCGGCCAGCGCGTCCATGGTTAAAACGCCCCAGGGTTCGCCGTCGATAAACAGCGTGACGCCCATGCAATCATGCACCAGCAGCTGGTCGTTATCGGTTTCAATCAGGCCGTCGTAGGGGTCGGGCAGGCCGGAATCGGCGGCAAAGCGTACCGATTGATCGGAAGCCAGAATCTGCGCCAGACGCGGATGCTCGCTGACCACAAAACGCCGTCCCAAGGTGTCTTCCGATAAGCCGTTAACCGCCAGCGGTATCAGGCAAGGGGTTTCGAATTTCAGCAACGCGGACGCATCGCAAGGGAAAATCCGGCACAAATGCTCCAACAGGCGTTGGTAGCGTTGTTCTGCCGACATGTTGGTGGACAGGTCGGCGACAATCGAAATCAGCGAGGTCAGGAATAAATTTGTCGTCATAGTGATAACAGAGATGTCAATTAAACAACTTAAAGTTGATGTCAATAACACAACGATACCTTGACTAAGCCAGCAAACACAAGGTTTTTTGCTTGGCATGGTAAGTGCAATTACCTATGAGCATCAACTTAAGCAGATTATTTGATTCACCACGAAGACACGAAGAAAAGCCAAGGTAAAACTTCGTGTCCTTCGTGTCTTCGTGGTGATTTGCCTTTAGTTGATGAATAAGAGCAGAATTTTCTGCCACCTTACTGATTTGTTAATTCGAGGAGAGTACCCGATGTTTTGTTACCAATGCGAACAAACCGACCGCTCCAATGCCGTTAGCGGTTGCGCTACTGCCAAAGGCATGTGCGGCAAAGACGCCACGACTTCCGATTTGCAGGATTTGCTGATTCACGGCGTCAAGGGCATTGCCCAATACGCCAAACGCGCCCGAGCGCTGAATGCCCCGGATAATGCAGCCGGCGAGTTCATGCTGTACGCGATGTTCACCACCCTGACCAACGTAAACTTCAACGCGACCCGCTTCGTTACCCTGATACAGGAAGCCGCGCAGATACGGGACCGGGTCAAGGCCAGCTACACTCAAGCGGCGCTTGCAGCAGGCAAAACGCCTGAAGAACTCACAGGTCCCGCCACTTGGCAGCCCGCTGCCGACATGGACGGCATGCTCAAACAGGCTGCCGATGTAGGCATCAATGCCGGACTCGACCAAGTGGGCCCGGACATTATCGGCCTGCGTTCGCTGGTGCTTTACGGCCTCAAAGGCGTTTGCGCCTACGCTCATCATGCCTATGTGCTGGGCAAGGAAAGCGCTACCGTTTACGCCGGTATCGAAGACGCGCTGGATTTTCTCAGCACAGACCCCACCGACGTCGAAGCCTTGCTGGCTCAGTCGATGGCGCTGGGCACGTTAAATCTTGAAGTCATGGCGTTACTGGATGAGGCCAACACCGGCACGTTCGGCGCGCAACAGCCGACCCAGGTGCGCACCACCCCGGTTAAAGGCAAGGCGATCCTGGTGTCCGGTCACGACCTGGGCGATCTGGCCGCGTTGCTGGAGCAAACCAAGGATACCGGCATCAATATCTACACGCACGGCGAGATGCTGCCCGCCCACGCTTACCCGAAACTCAAGGCTTATCCGCATCTGGCCGGCAACTACGGCGGCGCCTGGCAGGATCAGCAAAAAGAGTTTGCCGATTTCCCCGGCCCCATTTTGATGACGTCCAACTGCATCATCGAGCCGCAGCCCCAATACCGCCAGCGCATTTTTACCGCAGGTCCGGTCGGCTGGCCCGGTGTGCGCCACATCAGCGACAAGAATTTTGGGCCGTTAATCCAGGCCGCCAATGCCTTGCCCGGATTTAAAGATGACGGCAGCGAAAAATCCATCACCATCGGTTTCGGCCGCGATGCGGTGCTTGGAGTGGCCGATAAAGTAATCGATGCGGTCAAGTCCGGCGCCATTCGCCACTTCTTCCTGGTCGGCGGCTGCGACGGCGCCGCGCCGGGCCGCAATTACTACACCGAGTTCGCCGAACAGGCGCCACAAGATACCGTGGTCATGACCTTGGGCTGCAACAAATACCGCTTTAACCAGCATGACTTCGGCGACATCGGCGGCATCCCGCGCCTGCTGGATATAGGCCAATGCAACGACAGCTACTCGGCGATCAAAATTGCCACCGCGCTGGCCGGTGCTTTTGAATGCGGCGTGAACGATCTGCCCTTGTCACTGGTCGTGTCCTGGTTTGAGCAAAAAGCCGCCGCGGTGTTGCTGACCTTGCTGGCGCTGGGTATCCGCAACATTCGCCTGGGCCCCACGCTGCCCGCCTTCCTGACGCCTAACCTGGTGCAGGTGCTGGTCGATAAGTTCGGGCTACAGCCGATCACCACCGCGCAGGCCGACATCGAAGCATCGCTGGCGCGTCAAGCGGCGTAACTTTTCCTCTCCCTCGCTGCCGGAAATGGTAATAATTCAGCCCTTCCTCCACTTTGAAATCCCCCTTTTTCAAAGGAAGCCTGGATACTTACTGCCTCCGGCGGCGTTTTTTTGGAGCCCAAACAAGACATGAACACTCACGCCATTGAACTCACCACCCGCGACGGGGAACAGCTCCGTTTCGAATGCGCTTCCGACCAGAATCTGCTGGAAGCCGCCGCCAATGCCCGTATCGTATTGCCCGCCCAGTGCGGACAGGGCAACTGCGGCACTTGTTATGCCGATGTCACCCACGGCGCCTTTACGTTGGGCAAACATAACCCGGCCGCGTTACCCGCAGACGGCGAAGCCAAAGGCGGCACCCTGCTCTGCTGCACCTTTCCGCACAGCGATTTGCGCATTGACCTGCCGTTTGATCATGACCGTATTCTGATCGGTGAACTCCAGATCAGGAATGCCGAAATCACCGCCCTCGACGCCGTTGGCGAAAATACCCTGCGCCTGGAACTGCGCCTAGAACCGAATGAAGACGGCGGCAGCGTAGCCGAATTCGAGCCCGGTCAGTTCATGGAACTGGAAGTGCCGGGACAGG
>JBAQYH010000024.1:0-1802 GCA_049299935.1 Methylobacter sp.
GATCTGGCTGGCGTGTACGCCAAAATAGTGCAAACTTGCCGCCTCTATGCCAAACAGGTGATCGCCGAATTCGGCAATATTCAGGTAAACCGTCAATATGCGTTCCTTGCTCCACAGAAACTCGATCAATACCGTGAACCAGACTTCCAAGCCCTTGCGGACAAAGCTTTTTGACGGGGTTAAAAATAAATTTTTGGCTACCTGTTGGGAAATAGTGCTCGCGCCCCTTAGCCGTCCGCCGTCCATGTACACATCAATCGATGATTGTATGGCATGCAGATCAAACCCGGAGTGTAGGAAAAACCGCTGATCTTCGGCGGCAATCACGGCTGATGAGGCGTAGGGCGATATTTTTTTTGCGCCCACCCAGGAGTATTGAATCGCCCGGACCGAGCCGTCGTCCATTAAGTCTTCAACATGCCGGTACACCATGAATGCCGATGTCGGCGCCGGCACCCAGCGCAACAATGCACACAAGCCGATTGATGAGGCGAGGAATGCGAACAGTACATAAAACGCAGCCTTACGCAGTATTTCCTTGAGGGACAATGAGCGGGAGGCGCTGTTGTTGGGATAACGGGATTGTCTTGCCAAAGTACTAAAGATGGGTAATGAGGGGATTTAGCGGTTATGTATATGATAAAGCCTTTGGATAGGCTTGAATAGCCTTGAATCCGGCCGCCGGATGTTTTGCATGCTAACGCTGCCGATACGGAATAACGGTTATAATAAAAGCTCTCCGCACAGATTTGATCCAAACGCATGAACCGATACACACTAATTGCCCTGCTGCTGTTCATTACGCAAAGCGGCTGTATGCCGATGAGTTATCCGCCCGGCGCAAAAAACAATACGGCGCAACTTGGCGAAAACACTTTCCTGACCGAAGACGGTGCCAGTTTACCGTTACGGCATTGGCTGCCTAAAACCGAGCCGCTGGCGGTCATTATCGCGCTGCATGGGTTTAACGATTACAGCCGTTTTTTTGATTCGCCGGGAGAGTATTTCAGCAAACTGGGTATTGCCTGTTTCGCTTACGATCAACGCGGTTTCGGCATGGCTCCGCAACGCGGATTATGGGCGGGGGAAGACGCCTATGCCCAGGATTTGCAGGTTTTGGTGCGGCTGGTCAAGCAGCGCTACCCGAAACGCCCGGTTTACCTGCTCGGCGAAAGCATGGGCGGTGCGGTTGTGATCACAGCCATGAGCCGCTCGGATATGCCCGAAGTCGAGGGCGTTATTCTCGCCGCTCCGGCGTTATGGGCCAGGTCAACGATGCCCTGGTACCAAACCGGATTGCTTTGGACGCTGGCCCACAGTATGCCCTGGTTGACCCTGACAGGGGAGGGCGTACACGTCGTGGCCTCGGATAACATCGAAATGCTCAGGGCCCTGGGCCGTGACCCGTGGGTTATCAAGGCGACACGTGTGGAAACGGTATACGGCTTGACCGATTTGATGGACGCCGCATTTAACAGCGCCGCGTCGCTACGCGGAAATACCTTGATGCTGTACGGCGAGAAAGACGAAATCATCCCCAAGGAGCCGACATATGCATTCTTGCAGCAATTCCTCCAGGCGGATGCGCAGAAAAAAACCGTGGCGATTTATCAAAACGGCTACCACATGCTGCTGCGTGATTTGCAGGCTCCTACCGCATGGAAGGACATCGCGGCCTGGATTAACGCCAGTCCCGACAAGCTTCCGTCAGGTGCGGACAATCGGGCGCGGGAGCTGTTACATAGTGAGTTAATGTAGGACATATTACCAACGGGTGTTAACTTCAAAAAGATCCTGGAGTC
>JBAQYH010000025.1:0-2518 GCA_049299935.1 Methylobacter sp.
GGATTACAATTCGGGTCTGTTCCTGGACGGCGAACCTACCGTAGGTCTCGCCATCTTCCAGTTGCCCGGTTCCAACGCGCTGGACACCAAGAAGGCGGTGGTGGATGCGATGGAGAAACTCAAGCCGCGCTTCCCCGAAGGCCTGGATTATCTGCTGGTTTACGACACCGTGGTGTTTGTGCAGCAATCGATCGACGCGGTGATCAAGACCCTGTTCGAAGCCATGCTGCTGGTCGTGCTGGTCGTGGTGATATTTTTGCAGAACTGGCGCGCCGCCGTCATTCCGCTGCTTGCGGTGCCGGTCTCATTGATCGGCACCTTCGCGGTGATGTCGGCAATGGGCTTGTCGCTTAACACCTTATCGTTGTTTGGGCTGGTGCTGGCTATCGGTATTGTCGTGGATGACGCGATCGTGGTGGTAGAGAACGTGGAGCGCCATATCGCCCTAGGCTTGACGGCGAGGGATGCGACCCGCAAAGCGATGGAAGAAGTGGTCGGCCCGATCATTGCCACGGCGCTGGTTCTGGTTGCCGTATTCGTGCCTACCGCATTCATCACCGGCGTTTCAGGTGCTTTCTACAAGCAGTTTGCGTTGACCATCGCGGTTTCCACGATCATATCGGCGTTCAACTCGCTGACCTTAAGCCCGGCCCTGTGCGCGCTGCTGCTGGATCGGGCGCACGGCGACAAGGACTGGTTTACGCGGTGGTTCGACCGATTGTTCGGCTGGTTTTTCGCCGGTTTCAACCGTTTCTTCGACTCGTTCAGCGCAGGCTACGCCCGTCTGGTCGGCAGGCTGATTCGGATGACGGCGGTCGTGCTGCTGCTTTATGCGGGACTCAACGGCCTCAACTTTCTGGCCTTTGAAAAAGTGCCGACGGGCTTCATTCCCCAGCAGGATCAGGGTTACCTGATTTTGTATGCGCAGCTGCCCGACGCGGCCTCGCTGGCGCGCACCCAGGAAGTCGTTCAGCAGGCCACCCGCATTATTTTGGAAACGGAAGGCGTCAAGCATGTGAACGCCTATGCCGGTTTTTCGATCTTGAGCGGCTCCAGCCAGTCCAACGTCGCCACGATGTTCGCGCGGCTGGACGGCTTCGAACAACGCGCCGGTCACCCTGAACTTCATGCCGATGCGGTAGTCAAAAACCTTGAACAGCGCCTGTCCAAGGTCGAAGGAGCCCATATTGCCGTATTCGCCCCGCCACCGATCCGGGGCATGAGTTCGGTGGGCGGCTTCAAACTGCAAATCCAGGATCGCTCCAATGCCGGTATCGGCGCGTTGCAAAGCACGACCAACGAGCTCATCGCCAAGGGGCGCGAGCAACCGGGTCTGGTCGGACTGTTTACCACGTTCCGCGCCGGGGTTCCGCAACTGTTCCTGGACGTGGATCGCACCCGCGTCAAGTCGATGGATGTGCTCCTGAAAGATGTATTCGACACCTTGCAGATTTATCTGGGTTCGCTGTATGTCAACGACTTCAACACGCTCGGCAGAACCTACCAAGTGGTGGCGCAAGCCGATTCGGAGTTCCGGATGAAACCGTCGGACATCGCCGAATTGAAGACCCGCAATCTGCAAGGCGGCATGGTGCCGCTCGGGGCGCTGATGTCGGTTAAAGAAATTACCGGCCCCGATAAAATCACCCGTTACAACATGTATCCGGCGGCGGAAATTAACGGCAGCACCTTACCCGGAATCAGTTCCGGCGAGGCGATTTCTATCATGAATAAACTGATGGCCGCAGAATTGCCGCCGGGATTCGACTTCGAATGGACCGAACTCAGCCTGCAACAGGTGTTGGCCGGAAACGTCGCCTTGCTGGTTTTCCCGTTGAGCGTGATCTTCGTGTTCTTGGCCTTGGCAGCCCAGTATGAAAGCTGGTCGTTACCGTTCGCGGTGATCCTGATCGTGCCGATGTGTATTCTGTCGTCTCTGGCCGGGGTGTGGTTGCGCGGCATGGATAACAATATTTTCACCCAGGTCGGCTTCATCGTCTTGGTGGGCTTGGCCAGCAAGAACGCCATTCTGATCGTGGAATTCGCCAAGCGCCGTCAAGAGGGCGGGCTTAACCGTTTCGATGCGGCGGTGGATGCGGCGCGAGTCCGGTTGCGGCCCATTTTGATGACCTCATTCGCTTTCATCATGGGCGTGTTTCCGCTGGTCGTGGCGCAGGGTGCCGGATCGGAATCGCGGCGGTTGCTGGGTACAGCGGTGTTCAGCGGCATGTTGGGCGTGACTTTGTTCGGCCTGTTGTTAACGCCGGTCTTCTACGTGATTGCGCAGGCCTTGGCGGGGCGCTGGCAGTCTTCCCGGCGCAAGTTGCCCCATGATGCTTCTTCCGGTCACGATATATGAAAAGGTTGTGTCACAAAGATAACTCGCGCTGCATTAGCTTTAGACAACGCATTACCATCGGAGTGCAAGCTTTGCTTGCGTTTGCATTCAGAGCCTGTACCCCGGCAGCCCCCTATTTAACGATGAACGATTCCATGAAAAAGATGCGCATCACAGAAG
>JBAQYH010000026.1:0-12387 GCA_049299935.1 Methylobacter sp.
TTCAGGCGGCGGACATCGAAAAAGAAGGATAATTTGAGGTATCTGGTCTTTTGAGGCATGGTTTTTTGATGTATTGTCATCGCCTTCCTTTTCAACGTAGTCGTGATTTTCGCCGCGCCAGGAAGATGGAATTTCGGGGAAAGCACATAGCCAAACAATCGGATTCCATGCCTTTTCATGTTAGTATAACCACATGAATTTTATTTTAAAAGCTGCTTTCATCAGCGCCATTCACATGGTTCGATCAATAAACACACTTGGAAGCCGTACTTAAAAAATACCGGAGCTTATCGAAAGATTTAAACAACGCTTCCTTAGGGGAGCTTTTCTAAGTTTACTCTTTTAAAAGACCGTTATTTATTTTTAGGAAGATTTGTATCAATGCCAGGGATTAAGCAGGTATCGTATTTCCCTTGTTTTTTCAAACTTATAAATTTAAACGAACATGAATACCGCGACATTCTTTCTCTCGACCGGTAGATGCGGCACTCAGTGGATCGCTGCGAATTTACTTGACGCCGGTGTAGAGAACGCCGTCATTGAACACGAACCGCTTCATAATCGTTACTACCCAAGAATAATGCGCGGCAGCAATGATCTGGAAAAGACCGGTAACGCTACGGAAATTCTCTCCCATTGCGAAAAGATTGAAGAAATTCTGAAGGATAAATCCTATATCGAATGCGGTTGGCCGGCATGGGGAGCCGTTCCCTATCTGTTGAAGCGTTTTGAGGGCAGGATTAAAATTGTACATCTTGTACGGCATCCGCTTCCTGTTGCATGTTCATGGGTTTCCCACAGGGCTTTTTGCCCCCCACTGCTTCCCGGACTTCCTTTTTATGAAAAAATACTGGCTTCACCCTTTGACCAGGGAACAGTTCTCTCGCAATACTGCGAACGGTGGGACGGCATGAGTCCTTTTGAAAAAGCTCTCTTTTTCTGGTCGGAAGTCAATACCCTGGGCCTGAGGCTTGAACAGGCGACAAATGCTCCTTGGCTGCGAATACGCTTTGAAGATTTATTTCATGGAACCGCTCTGCCGGACTTAATGGATTTTCTAAAATTTACTGTACCGGAAAATAGGGAAGAAGCGATTAAAAAAACGAAGGACGATTTTCACTATCTTTGTGATGCTTGGTGGAATCCGCTCGATATTCAAAAACATCCGGAAATCATGAAGGTCGCTACACGGCTGGGATACAATTCCCTCGATTTTGACGAGGAAAAATTACGGAAGCGCTATTACCCCTTTTTCTAACGACGACTCATACCAATTAGCGCTTGAACGAAAATGTCAAAATTACGCCAATAAACAGTTCAAAGACGGACGCAACCCGAACATATATTTATGGATAAAAACAAACTAAAGAGAGTGCCGGGGCTAGTGGCGTTAGTGCGGCTATGCCGCCTCCTGGGCAATTCCGGCTACCGCAGTGTGTGGCGGCTGAAACGAAACAGGCCGGACAATTTGTTCCAGCCATATCCCACAACACAACATAATCGCTATCCCCGCATTTTTGCTTTTGTGCGCGAACGATTGTCGAATGTCGCCGATCTTCGCCTGCTGTCCTATGGGTGTTCGACTGGCGAGGAAGTTTTTACCTTACGGGAGTATTTTCCTGTTGCCGAAATCGTCGGCATCGACATAAATCCTCATAATATTGCGGTCTGCCGCAAGCGGCTTGGACGAAGAAGCGGGGATAATCATATCCGTTTCGAACAGGCGGGGTCGCCGGAGGCGGAACAGGATTCATCCTACGATGCCGTTTTTTGTATGGCAGTATTGCGTCATGGCGATTTGGGTGTCGGTAATGCAGAATTTTGCACTCACCTGATTCGCTTTTCTGATTTTGAGCGGACGGTGACTGATCTTTGTCGATGCCTGAAACCGGGCGGTTATTTGGTGATCCGGCATAGTAACTTCCGATTCGCGGACATCGCGGTTGCATCCGAATTCGACAACGTACTTAGTTTCGAAGCCGGAACCAACGGCAACACCACGCCTATTTACGGTTCCGACAACCGGTTGCTGGCGAATTACGTCTACAATGATGTGGTGTTCCGCAAGAGGTAAGCACAAAAATCGGGTTCAGTTTGAAGCAGAACCAAGAATATAATCGCCATGAAAGATTCAATCGAATAGGAGAGTACGTAATGACAAATGATCTGCTGGATATGCGCTTCGGTAAAGGAACGGTGCAGGAAAATCTGGCGAGAGCAGTCGCCGAAGGCCGCCTGGAACTGCTGCCTGACGGAAATTTCATGTCATTGCAAAAGAAGGGATCCTACAGCTATCTTCAGGTCAAAAGTAGTCGACAAATGGAATGCCGTTTTCTCAATGATTTTCTTTTTCGATGTGCTTACGACAACACGGCAGTGCCCTATGGCTGCCGCAATTGCTACAAAGTAAAAATCGTACCTGAGAATTTCAAGGGATTGATCGCGTTGCGGGGTGCCCTGGAAGACGCCCCATACCACTCGAAATGCGGGGTCGATTTTTTCAATCAAAACTCCCGAGACATCTACGCCGGATTTCTCTATCTGGATGGACTTGAGGAGGCGAGAGCAGCTTACCGGGAAATGCGAACCGTAGTCGATTCACATCCAGATCTCAGTCGTTCCGTTCAGATGACCATCAAGCGGGGATGTTCTCACTTCGAGGCTGCTTGCGGCCCTTCTGATAATTGGACGTTTCGTGACGGAATGGCTGAATTGGAAACCCACCTGAAGGCCCGTTTCCGGGAAGCATCTTCTGAAACCGCCGACTATCGTCAGCGCAGAATGGCGTCGATGTTAAGCTGGCTCCAAATCGCCTACAATCTAAAGGACGACAGCTATCTGGATTTTACTGGAGGGAAGCCGCTGCATAATCCAACCGTTACCTATACCCCTGAATAAAAATGTCACGTCCATAATGACTAGTGCTCAGTCAATATTGATATGTTGGATAAAATCGTTTAACTCAGCGTAAATCCGCTCATCCCATTCGGCAAGCTCATGGCAGGCTTCGACAAGGCCTATCCTGAGCGTAGTCGAAAGGCTCAGGATGAACGGATTTACTTTTCACTCGTCAAAATAAAACTGACTGAGTACTAGTTGTTTAGTTGAATACCGCTTCCAACTGTACCGCCCCTTCCTCGATGCCTACTGGAACGAGGAAAATCGGTATCTCGCCCAGACCTTCCCGGTTGAGTGTGTAAGCACCTTGTTGAAAAGACATTCCGGAAGGCCCGGCAAAAAGCAGGGAAAAAGGCGCGCGGACCTGTTCGTTTCTCGCATAACGCTTTGCGTCACGCGTTTCCTTCAATAAAACCTGACATTCCCCGTTATCGGCACAAAGCCTAAAAGCCTTGCCAACATGCGGCGAAAAATCCTCTATGGCCAAAGCCGACAAATCGATCATAAGCTCCCTCGAATACAGTATTTCAATATACATCAAGCCAAAGAATATCTCCGCTGTTGGCTGCCCCTTCAATCGGAGAAGGGGCTATTCTATCCTGTTTTTAAGCGGTTGCAACTCCGGTACAAAAGAGAGCGTAAGTATTTACACTGACAATTTATAGGATTAGTATAAAAGCTCCGGCGAAAGCCATTCAAAGCAACGGAGGGGTAATGGAACCTTTTATAGGCCAAATAAAAATGTGGGGGTTTTCGTACAATCCACAGGGCTACGCCCTATGTAATGGTGCGACTATGAATATCAATCAATATATGACGCTGTATTCGCTGATCGGTATACAATTCGGCGGCAACGGATCGACCACGTTCCAATTGCCCGATCTCAGGAGTAGGGTTCCGATAGGCGCAGATTACGCGCAATCGCAATATCTACAGGGCAAGACCGGTGGCGCGGAATCGGTGGCGCTGACCCAAAGCAACATCCCCGCGCACACACACTCCATGAATGCGTCGAACACAGCCGCAGCAGTTCAAATACCAGGCACCGCAAACCGCTTGGCGCAACCGCAACAATGGGCTAATGGAAACAATGTCAATTTATACGGCCCGAACGCGAACCCGGCTACATTGGCGAGTGATTCGATCGCCAATACCGGAGGCGGCGCCGCCCATAACAACATGCAGCCTTTTTTGGCATTAAATTTTTGTATTGCCTTGACGGGTTACTATCCGTCACGTAATTGATTCCTGACTTGGAGATAAATGATGAGTGATGCATATTTGGGCGAAATCAAACTTTTTTCCGGTAACTACGCCCCAGAGAACTGGAAGCTTTGCGATGGTAGTTTATTATCGATCAACCAATATCAGGCGTTATTCAGCTTGATCGCGACTACTTATGGCGGTGATGGAGCCAACACTTTTGGCCTACCTGATCTACGCGGGCGGGTGCCTGTAGGACAGGGTCAGGGGACGGGCTTAAGCCAGCGCTCCTTGGGTTCCAACGGCGGAAGCGAGACAGTCACTTTGGTTGCTGCGGAAATGCCGGTGCATTCCCATGTCTGGCCGGTTTCGACTGCCGACGGCACCACCAATCAGCCGGGATCGGCAGTAATGCTGGCCAAACCGGCTGGAACAACCAATGCCTACACTTTATATAGGGCGCCGAATGAGGCCGGCCTCACCACGACCGACGGCCCAGACGACATGATTGCAGCTTCGGGCGGAGGCGCAGGCCACAACAACATCATGTCCAGCATGGCGTTAACTTACATCATTTGCGTGAACGGGATCTTCCCGCAACGCGCGAACTAAAACAGGAGAATGATATGTCGCAACCTTTTATTGGCGAAATCTGCCCTTTGCCTTACATGTTTTCGCCGTCCGGCTGGGCCTATTGCAGCGGACAAACACTTTCGGTGCAACAATATACAGCGCTATATGCTATCGTCGGAAACACTTTCGGCGGCACGGCCAATCAGACATTCGGTGTGCCAAACTTAAAGGGGATTGTTCCCATGGGCGTCGGTACCGGCCCAGGACTGACGCCACGCGCTTACGCCGCAAGCGTAGGTGCGGCGAATGTGCAACTCACTCAATCCCAGCTTCCCAATCATACGCATGACACCAAGTTCGCAAAAGGAGTCAGTACCATGAGTAATCCGCAAGGTAATTATCTGGCATCGCTGAGTGAACAAACGAATCCGGCAACCTCACGCTATATTTACGAAAAAACCCTCGCTGTAAACACCAGTTTTCTTTCCAACGCCCTGCTTCCGACCGGCGGTAACGGCGCGCATGAAAACAGCCAGCCTTTTTTGGCATTGAATTTCTGTATCGCTTTGCAGGGTATGTTTCCGGTAAAGTCTTAAGTCAGTTGTGGCGCCCTTCCAGGGCGCCCCTTATCCATTCAGAGGAAAAAGATGCAGGCAGGCAATATCATACTTCCCAACAACATGAACATTCGCCCGGCTCGTGAGGAAGACAGCGGGTTCATCGAATCGCTTTACCGCTCCAGCCGCGACGATCTTCGCCTGATCCAGGCCGAAGATGATTTCGTCGAAGAACTGATCCTCATGCAGCATAAAGCTCAGAACCAAGCTTACGGCGAAATGTATCCCAACGCCTTTTATTTCGTTGTCGAAAAGCAGGGAGAAAAAATAGGGCGGATCATTGTCGATTTCGGCCACAACGAGGTTCGCCTGCTCGACATCACCTTCATTCGCGAAGCGCGCGGCAAGGGTTTCGGCTCGGGCGTCATCAAAGCGCTGCAATATGCGGCGAGCCAAACCAAAGCCCCGCTTACCCTGTCAGTGCATCGCAGCAACCCCGGCGCCCGCCGCCTTTACCTTTCGCTAGGCTTCAGGGTCGAACAAAGCGATCCCATGGTCGAGCAATTGGCTTGGTATCCCCTGTATGCGTAGGATGAGCTTCTTCCCAACCACATCGTGTTACATTCGCAATAGCGCGCAACTAGGTCGATATGATAGCATTTACGTTGTGCGCTAACTATTAAGGAAATATCATGTCTGAATTAGACCCCCCCGTGCTTGACTTGGCTCAACCTGCTAAAAAGGTTTGGGCAACACCCGAAATCCAGGATCAGAGCATCATGAGCACCGCAGCCAAGCAACCCGGAACCCCTGAAGTTACCTCTATCTCTTATTCATAGCTTGCCGTTTGAATGGATGAAAGAATGGAACTCTAGTTTGAATTTCTCCTATTATCGGATTTCCGGGCTGCTTGTCGCCTCGGAAATCGTTCTTGCCGGAATCAGGGAAACATTGCCAACGAAGGCCGAGCCGGATGTCATCGTGCGGCGCGGTGCCGTGCCGTTGGCGTTAGATAAACCGGCACTAAGCGGACCTAACTGGACAATGGCGGAAAACAGCTTTCTGCTGAGTATCCCGCGCATCGCCCGCCTGCGGGTAAACAACGGACAGGAAATAGTCGTCGAGACAGAAAGCAGCGAAGCCGATGCCGTGCCTTTCCTGCTCGGCACCGGCTTCGGTATATTGCTGCACCAGCGGGGAACGCTGGTTTTGCATGCCTCAGCGGTCTCCTTCGATGAGCGTGCTATCGCCCTGTGTGGGCCAAGAGGCGTTGGCAAATCGACGTTATCCGCAGCACTGTGCCAAGCCGGTTGCGGCTTTATCAGCGACGATGTCTCCGCCGTCAACTTTGAGTCCAATGGCAATCCGGTGGTTTTTCCTGACAGCCGTCGGCACCGCTTATGGGGGGACGCGATAGAACGCCTTTCCCTGTCCGAATACAAAGGTAAGGCAGTTCGCGAAACAATCGAGAAATATCATGTCGAGCCGGGCTGTTTCGTTGACTCAATGCCGTTATCTTCGATTCTGATCCTGCGGGAAGCAAGATTTCGCAATCAAAAAGCCACGATTGAGCCTTTGAGCCTTACCGATGCGGCCGCCATGTTACGAACCGTCGTCCACCGGCATAAATTGGCCGCGGCCATGGGGCTCAATGCCGCACTGTTCGGTCAGATCGGCAAAGTACTTGGCCGTGTTCATGTTCATCTGTTGACACGGCCTAAAGAGCCGGAAAGATTGGATGAAACCGTGGCTCTGTTGCGAAAGCATGTTTTCGGGAAGATGTGATGGCGGGTTCCATCATTTGGCTGGCTTCCTACCCGAAATCAGGCAACACTTGGTTACGCCTGCTGCTTGCCAATTTACTTGCCGACAAGGAAGAAGCGGTAGACATCAACGAAATCGATCTGCCGCACCGTAGCGTGGTCGATCACCAAAGTTTCGAAGATCGGTTTTTGATCGATACCGGTCTGTTGACCAGAGAGGAGGTTGACGAACTGAGGCCGATGATAGTGGAAGCGGTCGCCGCCGAGAGTAAGGATGATATCTATGTCAAGGTGCATGACGCCTACCGCATTCTGAAAGACGGCAAGCCGCTGCTGGGCCATGGGCATGCGCGCGCGGCGCTGTATGTGATCAGGGATCCGCGCGACGTCGCAGTTTCTTTTGCCCACCACAGCGGAATTACTATCGAAAGGGCAATAGAAATTCTCAATGACATCCTGTCCGGCTTAGGCGGCAAGCGGAAATCCTATGCTCCTCAGGTGCCGCAAATTCTGCAAGACTGGAGCAGTCATGTGGAAAGCTGGACGGAACAAAAAGACGTACCGGCGCATGTTATCCGTTATGAGGATCTGCATAACGATCCGATTTCGGCCTTGCGGAAGGCCGCCCGTTTCCTGAATCTGGAAGCACCTGAAACCAAAGTAGCGCATGCGGTCCGTTGCGCGGGTTTTTCAGAATTGCAACGCCAGGAGCAAGAAGCCGATTTTTGCGAACGTTCGCTGAAAGCGGCCGGCCCGTTCTTCCGCTCGGGACGCGTTGGCGGATGGCGGGAAGTATTGACCCCGGAACAGCAACAGAGCATCATCCAGGCGCATCAACGGGTCATGGCTAGATTTCATTATATTTAACAACTATATTTAACAACGAGTAAACCCCATGTCTGAAAATGAATTATCGACGCACGAAAAAATCCAGCGGGCCGATGACTTTCTCGGCGCCGTGGTCGGCGACGAGCTTTTGATGATGAGCATCGAGAAAGGCAGCTACTACAGCCTGAATTCCATTGGCGCCCGCATCTGGGAGCTGCTGGAATCGCCCATCGGCATAGACGGACTGGTGGCTAGGCTGACCGAGGAATACAATGTCCCCGTTGACACCTGTCGCCAGGAAGTCGCCAGGTTCATCGAGGCCTTGCGTGAACGAGGCTTGATCAACTAGTCTCTTCTGCTGTTTTATGGCACGTCGGTTTGCAATTTTTTGCGAAAATGCTGCTGCAAAAACCAATTCAACGCCGCTAATTGCATGAGGGCGGGGCCATGCTTCTGGCGAAAAGCCAAACCGTCCTCCCCTTTTGCCGGCCCATTCCACTGTCGCCATAGTTCTGCCAGGGACGAACCTAGCAACTCAGGGTCTATGCCCAACAATGTTTCCATAAAGATTTTCCTGTAGGAGAAGGCCTTATTTATTATCGCCATTGCCTCGCCCTGGGTAAGTTTCCGCTCGCAATATTCATCCAGCAACTTGCAGCGAAATTTTCGGCAGTTTTTGGGGCGATCGGTATAAATTTGACAGCCGCGGTTGACGTAAGCCGGGCAAGGTTGATTGAAGCTGCTCTGTCCGCGAGAGCTTATCGCTTTGACGGCTGTTTCCTGAAATATGGGAATATTGTCTGTATTGTTGACGGGCACTCTGGAAAACAAGGTGCCGTCACAGCACAATCCGCAGGCAAGGCAAAGCTCACTTCCTGCGTCATCCTTCGAGTAATCGCCTGCGGTCATCGCGCTGCCGACAGCATCAGTGATGCTGCTGCAAGTAAATGGCGAATTTCAGAATTCGCCGCAATGCGGTAATCTCGAACATAGTCAGATTATCATGCTGGAGTTTTTCGATATTTTCCGGGATGAGAAATCTGGAAACCATGGGATGCTCGCGCAGTTCGGCGAGCCTAGAAAAAAAGTGCGTCCGGTGCGACCTGAACTGTTCAGGCGACTCTGGGAATGGGGCGAGCTTATCCTGTTGCCAGCGAATCTCATCAGGTATAACGTTTATCATCGCATCGCGAAAAACCCGCCGCTTCCAGCCCTCACGAATGAATAGCGGACTCTGCAGCGATAAAGCGAGTTCGACCACGCGCCTGTCGAGCATGGGAAAACCGACAGCCATGCCGTATCTTGCACCCATCAGCGCTCTTTGGCAGGTCAGCCTTGACAAATCAGTACCTTGTAACAACTGGTGGCGGTTCAAAACTGCGTTCGGCCCCGGCCAGGGGCGCCTTTCCTGCGCCATGTCCGCAATTTCGGGCTTTACCACCGACGCGACAATGGACCTGATATCCGGCCCCTGGTTTCTTAGCCGACTTAGTCCCTTCGGCAGATGGTCGGGAAGAAAATAGTACAGCAACTCGCCTTTCACTACTCTAAGGGACGAGCACTTCCGGACACGTCCTACGGCGCCGATTTCATTCGCCAGATAGCGCCATTTACCTTTCAACAAGGCTTCTGCCAGCGCCCCTTGGCCATTGAAGGTTGCCCCTTCGTCACCCCCCCAGCCGGAAAGCAGGAATCCTGCGCCGCGCCTTGCCGCGTCGGCGCAAACCCGGTTATCCGGATCAGCGAGATCGAAAGGATACAAATGGTCGCAATCCATGCGCGGCATGGCGTATGTCGCATGATCATCAATCGTGACCGGATTCCAGTCAATCCCTTCCTCCTGCCTCAGTACCGCCTCGATATAAGGACGCTCTGCATCCTCAGTCCGGGAAAGAAAGGAATAGGCCAGAAGAGAGCGCCCCTGTTGACGCAAGTTTCTCATTGCCAGAATGGTGATAGCGGAAGAATCAAGCCCGCCGCTAAGATGGGAAGCGACCGCGCCTTTTGCGGGAAGGCGGCATCGCACCGCTTCAGCAAGCGTTGCCGCAAGCTCCTCGGCAGCTTCCTCCGGGGAGCAGCGCCTGCTTCCGGCCAATCGCGAATCAAGCTGCCAATAGGTTTCGGAGCGAATCCCCCTTGCCGAAACATGCAGCAGATGTCCCGGCTTAAGTCCGGCTATATCGCTGTAAAGCGAGCGCTCCTGCCCTGATGGGGTACCTAACAGGTAACTGGCAAGATAACATTCGTCGAGCTGCCGCGACGCAAATCCACCGGCATGCAATGCGCGCGGAAGCGAAGCGAAGGCGAAGTCCTGGTTTTTATTTGACATAAAAAAGGGGCGGATTCCCATGCCGTCGCGCGCGCAGAGCAGTGAATCGGTTTGCGGATTCCAGGCAGCAAAGGCGAAATCGCCGAGTATTTTTGCCAGATCATCCTTGCCCCAGCGTTGCAGGGCGGCCAAAAGGATTTCATCATCCGCACAGCCGTCAATACCCAAAACCCGCCTCAATTCATCAGGCGCATCCAGACGGCAGTCGGCGGCAAGGATCAGTCCGCTTTCAGTACGAACGATTTTAAAAGGAATGTCACGCCCAAAATCCAGCACCGCAAGAGCCACCGACCCTTCAACCCATTGCGCGATTTGCGGATTCAGCCCCGGCTCGATCATGGCATTCACCATTACATCCAACTTGGTTTTTTCGGCTTCCCGCCCGTCTCGATGATAAAAACCACAGATCAATCGCATCTTTCATCCCGTTGCAAACACTTAGTGACGGCGATGAAGTACCGTGCGTCGGTGCAACCTGTCGCTGACAAACATACATAGATGCCGGCACAGGATAATATCCAGGCAACGGATTGTAAGTTGTTGTTATTCACTGGGAATGCCTTTATGCGGGTTGGCCCGCCTATACCAACAATTGATTGCGAAACGTGATTGTGCGAATTCAACTGAAGGACAGGATATGGGCAAAACCTCGTGCGGCGCCCATGAAGGGAATAAGACAAAATTATCGCGCTCGGGTTCGATGTCAACGAAATGTTCTCTCTCTTCAGGGGAGGAAAAAGCATGCAGGCGCAACTGCCCGCCACTGAACCCCTTCGGCACGGAATGAAAATAGAGCACCCCAGTCAATACACGCTGGGTTTTCTCATCCAAATGACCGGTCCTTGTGTCGATATGCTGTTTATAAAAAGCGCCGTTGTTGTGCGCCACCATTTCTATCTCGCACTTGGCCAAACCGAAAGGAGTTATGCGAAGATCGGTAATGGCATCAGACATCACCGCACGAAATCTTTCATCCAGTTCCTCGCGCAGGGAACCGAAATCCCGCAGCACTTGCGAAACACGGATTTTCGGATCAATGCGTTGCTCTTTGCCGACCCTGGTCGATACGAAATCGAGTTCGCGAGCTCGCGCATGTTCCAGCAAATGGTCAATCAGGTCATTCCCAAGAAAGTTCGGTATGATGCGGTAAGGAGGGATGCGGTCGAAAGGATTCACAGACTTCTTGACACTCATGTTCCATAATCGTCTACTAGTGTGATGGCCAATATCGCATAGATGAGGGCAATTTTCAATGGAGTGGGAGCGTCATTATCTTGTGACATCATCCTTGCAATAGGCATAAGGGCCGTTCCGGTCGACATAATGCAGGAAAACCTGAGAACATGGCCCGTGCTTGTTTTCTTCTCTCCAATGTTGCAATTCCATTCCCCTGAAAATCAATGCATCTCCGGGTTGCAGCAAGAAGGAATGAGGGGCTTTCGACCTGTCTTCAACCCAGATCGGCCAAATATCATCTTCAACTCCTAATGCCAAGGTGGCGGTGATTTCACAAGCCTTCCTGTCTATATGCGGTTTTAGTTTGTTGCCCATTTCATATTGGCGGGCATAGCTGTAGGTCTTGAACAATTCATGCCCGGTATGAAATTCTATTTTCGGCAAAAGCTGTTCCAGCAGTTTCTCGAACAGGATTTCCTTGTAAAAACCTCTTGATCCGGGCACCTGTTGGTCATTGGAATCCCCTCTTCCCAACTCCACCAGTTTCTTGAAAAAACTTAAATAGGCGGAAGTGTCAATCAGGGCCGGCACATACAGGTAGCCGTTTTTCTGAAACTCATTCATGTCGTAGGCATTTTCTTGTTGGGTGGTTTCATTTCAAGCACAGTGATGACGGCGATGTTTTTGCAAAATGATCCGCTTTGGACGAAATACTGTCAAGCCGGTACGCGGCTACAGCATTGGGCGGCTACAGCATTGGGCGGCCCAATGTTTTTTGTATCATGGTCCCTCATCATCTGCTGTTTATGCCCGACATTAACTCTATTGATAGCTCACGATTTTACCGCCGTAGCGCTTCACTTACCCCCAAGATCCACGCCTAGAAAGGGGGCGAACAAGGGGTTACATGTTGCGAACCAATGAAAACACTATAAGGAGACGATCCTGCACAGACTCCATTGCATAATGTGGTTTATATATTAAATGGCAAATTTTCTCGTTCCCACGGGCTCCGTCACTGCCATTAAGTTAAGGATGGACAGTCCCTTCTCCCTCAGGG
>JBAQYH010000027.1:0-7011 GCA_049299935.1 Methylobacter sp.
ATTCGGATGATGCCAATGCCTTAAAGGGCGGCGACTTGGGCTGGCGCACCGTGAGTGAAATACCCACCTTGTTTGTTAACGAGATCAGCCAAATGAAGCAGGGCGATCTGGCGGGGCCTATACGCAGCCCGAGCGGGTTTCATATTATTAAAATGCTGGAACTGAAGGGCGTGGATAATCACATGATTATCAAAACCAAGGTTCGTCATATTTTAGTCAAAACCAATGAGTTGGTTGATGATGCCGAGGCCAACAAACGTTTGCTGGCATTAAAAGCCCGTATTGCGGACGGTGACGATTTTGCGGCATTGGCGCGGGCGCATTCGGATGATAAAGGTTCGGCCCTAAAAGGCGGTTCGCTCGACTGGGTGGCTCCCGGCGATTTGGTTAAGCCGTTTGAAGAAGCCATGGTGAAACTCGGTATCAACGAAGTGAGCGATCCTGTACAGACGCAGTTCGGCTGGCACATCATCCAGGTTTTGGGGCGGGAAAATAAGGACGATAGCAGCGAGTTTAAAAAGAACCTGGTCAGAGATGCGATCCGTAAGCGGAAAATTGAAGAAGAAACCGAGCTTTGGATACGCAGGTTGCGGGACGAAGCGTTTGTGGAAATTTATCAGGATAGACTTTGAAACAGTGCGGCGCAGTTAGTTCTTCAAGATCGGGATCGGGATGAACAGCAATAAGAACAACGACGGCATGGATGCAAGACCGGAGGCAGCTGTCGTAGCTCAGCCCGGCATAAAAATGGTTCGCTACCGCCTGGATGTAGGCTGTAACCATCAGGTTACAGCGGAAGAACTTAAGATAGTGTTGATTGAGGAGTCCGGCGTCGATAAAAAGAATATTAATATTATTCATATTCAAAATGACTACACGCTGGTTGAATTGCCCGATGAGATGCCGCAGGATATATTCCTGCATTTAAAAGCGGTGGAAATCAAGCAGCACAAACTGGATATAAGACGGGTAAAAGCGCGTAATAAAAAACGCGGCAACAACCGCGGCCGGCGCGGCAGGCAGCGTACCGGCAAGTCTGACAAAGGCCGCCCTGATCAAGTCGGCGGCGGTTAGTCAGGTCGATCTGGGGCAAGGATTAAACGGCTACGTAGGGATTGTTGCGCATTTCCTCTCCAAAAGTGGACATCGGGCCGTGACCGGGAATAAACCTGATCTGTTCGCCCAGCGGCCATAGATTATTTTTGATTGAATCAATCAAGGTGTTGAAATCCCCTTTTGGCAAATCGGTTCGGCCGATTGAACCTCTAAATAACACGTCGCCGACTACGGCCAGTTTCGTGTTGCGGTGAACAAAAACCACATGCCCCGGCGTATGGCCTGGGCAGTGAAAAACATCCAGTATTTCTTCGCCAACCTTAACCTGATCACCTTGGCTTAACCAGCGTGACGGTGTAAATGAATCGCAGGCCGGGAAACGAAAAGTCCGGCATTGTTCCGAAATAGCGTCAATCCAGAATTGGTCGTCACTATGAGGCCCTATTACAGGAATGGAAAGCCGGGCAGCCAATTCAGCCGTAGCGCCGATATGATCAAGATGTCCGTGGGTGATCAAGATGGATTCGGGTGACACATTTTCCCTGTCGATGGTTTTTAGAATCAGGTCAATATCGCCACCGGGATCGACGATCGCAGCTTTATGGCTTTGTTCGCAAATCAGCAAGGAACAGTTCTGCTGATAAGATGTAACGGGAATAATACAAAATCGCATGGGCAATCGAAGTCAAAAGACCGAATTCTATCATTAAACTGAAAAACCACCATTAACCGTAAAAACGTATGATTTTATTGGTTACTTTAACAACTGCTTGTTTAACACTATGACAAACATCCAATATATAAACACCCCCGACCAGCTGGCTAAGTTGTGTGAACAGATCAAAAATGAACCCTGGCTGGCTCTGGATACCGAGTTTCTACGGGAAAAAACCTACTACCCCAAGTTCTGCCTGCTGCAAATAGCAACGCCGGAATGGGTGGCATGTGTTGACCCGATAGCCTTGCCTTCGTTGGACGCTCTTTTTGACGTCATATACAGCCCATCGATCGTAAAGGTGTTCCATTCCTGCCGGCAGGATTTGGAAATTTTTTACCAACTGACCGGAAAAATACCCGAACCGCTTTTTGATACCCAAATCGCTGCGCCGTTGCTGGGTTTTCAGGAGAATCCCGGCTATGCGATGCTGGTTTCCAGTTTGTTGAATGTGAATTTAAACAAGGCGCATACCCGGGCGGATTGGAGCAAGCGGCCGCTGATCAATGCGGAAATTCAATATGCTGCGGATGATGTGATTTATTTATGCAAGATTTATCAAATGATGTTGCAGAAATTAGCCGAACTGGGGCGGGCGGATTGGCTGGAGCGTGATTTTGCCGAACTGGCAAATCCCGATCTTTATGAGGTCAAGCCCGAAAAAGCCTGGTTGAAAATTAAAGGTAAAAACAAACTGACCGGCAGGCAATTATCAATTGTTCAAGCCTTGGCCGAATGGCGGGAAAAGACCGCGCAGTCTGAAGATCGTCCCAAGAGTTGGCTGTTGCGTGACGAGATGGTGTTCGATTTGGCCAAGCTGCAACCCGAAACGGCGAGTGAATTGGCCAATGTCCGCGGCATTAATGAGCGCGTGGTTAATCGTTATGGCGCAGAGCTGTGCCAATTAATTACAGCGGCCAAGAATCGCGCGCCGATACCGTTGAACGAAAAAGGGCGGCCTGCAAAAAAAACTCAGCAACAGGAAGCGATACTGGATATTTTAACGGCACTGGTCCGGATCCGTGCCGAAGAGAGCTCATTGAATCCGATTATTCTGGCGACACGTAAGGATTTGGAAGCGCTGTTGTTCAATGACGATGAGTGTCCGCTGATGCACGGCTGGCGCTTTAAAATGGCCGGCAGGGAATTGGTAGGCCTGTTAAAAGGGGAGCTGTTGCTCGGGATTGAATCTGACAGGCTGGCAATTATTGAAAATAAATCCTCGGCATAGACTTGCAAGACAGGCATGGGCGGCATGATAACCGCGGCGTATCCCCACCGAATTGCCTTGAGTTATTGATCTTCATTTTCGATATTAAAATTAAAAGAGTGGATGTTTGACATTGCAGCAGTGTTAAGTTACGGTTGCTTTAAGGGAATCTTAAGTTTTGAGATTCCCTTACCAGGCTCTTTGGGTCGTATTTATAAAAGACCCGATAGATCAAACATTGAATGAGGAACCAATAATGAATAAGAAAAACCTCTTTACTGCCTGTGTACTTTGCAGCGCATTGTTGTCAACAGGGTCGGCTTATGCAGAGAGTGAGCATAGTTACCTGTCCGGTGTAGGCTCTAAATTAGGCCAAGGGTTAGCTAATACAGCGACCGGCTTCATTGAGATACCGAAAAACATCATTAACATCAGTCACGAACAAAATGCTTTTGTCGGCATGACCTGGGGGCTATTGCGCGGGGTCATGGAAACAGTCGGGCGAACCACTGTTGGCGCAGCAGAACTGATTACCGCCCCTATACCTAGCAACGACTTCATCACGCCGCCTTATGTGTGGAACCGTTTTAGTGAAGATAGCCGTTATTTTGGTCTTCATGCACCAGGATACTGGACTACCTACGGGCCGTTAGATGACGGCGAATAGCCTTTACCCACTCAATATTCGTTGCATTCATTCGCCGGAAACCGGCGTGTGACTAGGATTGAAAAAGGATAAACTTATGAACAAACAATGTATTTACGTGCCATTTGCTGTATTAGTCGCCGCTCTTGCCGCTTGCAGTGCACCGCCACAGAAAGATGTTCCCGGACTCAGTTCGGGAATTGATGCTGCAAATGCCGGTCATTATCGCCAATCCATTTATCATGAGCAGTTAGCCGAGGCAAAATTGGCGGAAGCCGATAAAGCTTTAGCAAATTGGAAAAACGATCATTACTGGAACATTAATGACCAGCAAAAAGCTAAAGATGCCGCTCAGGAAGCGGCCCAGCATCGCCTGGCATCGGAAAAAGAGATGTGCCAGTGGTTGACTCAGGTCCACAGTCAAAACCATCTTCAGGACGGGCCGGTTTCGGCTCAACATACCGCCGTATTTTTTGCGGACGGCAGCGCGACGCCTTATAAATCCGAGCAACATGAAATTGCTATCCTAGGCACCTATCTGGAAACTCATCCCGAAGTGACTGCCGACGTTACCGCTTATACCGATACGGTTGGCAGTGCGGCAAGCAATCAAGGCCTATCGGAAAGAAGGGCTTCCTTTGTCAGGGACCTGCTGGTCAAGCATGGCGCCAAGGCGGCACAGTTGAATATAAAAACCTTAGGCGAGGCTCATGGGCCGGATAACACGCGTGACCAGAATCATCGGGTCGTATCCATGGTTACCGTTCATCCTGCTTATGCCGATTGTCCCGATTTGAAATAACCATCATCAAGCGCCCCTGTAGTCTAACAATGACTCAGGGGCGTGTTTTTTGTTTAAAGTCCATTTCCCCGCTTTATTGAATAGTCACCCTTAGCCGGTCGGCAGTAATGGCAAAAACCGGCAGCAGCAATATTCCTGATATTGTATTTTAAATAAGCTAAGCTGGTGCTTGCGGCGCTTGGTTGTCATATAATGCGCGTTTTAGTTTTTTTATATTCCCATAAGGTAATTTAATATGAAGAAAATCGCTTTATTCGTTTCACTGTTGCTGGTCTTTTTTACGTCAATAGCCAGCGCTCACGGCCCTGTGCGTCAAAAAGCCGAAGAGAAAATCACCATCAATGCGCCTGCTGAAAAAGTCTGGGCTATTATTAAAAACTACGGCGATATGTCTTGGCATCCCGATATTTTTAATACAACCGTTAAGGGCGACAATACCAAAGGCGCGGTCCGCGTTTTGACCTTAAAAGACGGCGGCACGATTACCGAAGAATTAAAAAAGTATGACGAAGCGAAAATGTCTTACGCTTACAAAATCACTGATATGAGTTCATCTAAAACGATTACTCATGCCGGTGCCGAAGAAAAAGTCCCAGCGTTACCTGTAAATGACTATGCAGCAAGCATTGAAGTAACCGGCAAAGGCGGCAGCACAGAGGTTGCCTGGAAAGCCGGATACTACCGCGCTTACATGAACAACAATCCACCGGAAGAAATGAACGAAGAAGCCGCTAATACCGCAGTGAAAGCCGTTTTGGAAACAGGCTTGATCAACCTGAAAAAATTGGCTGAAAAGTAAGGTTTAGCGAGTGTTCCAAGTGAACTACCGCCACGCCAGCTCCCGGCTGGCTAGTGGCATACACACCATCCTTGGCGATCGCCATGCCAGCTCCCGGCTGGCTAATGGCATACACACCATCCTTGGCGATAAGGCTGTAGCGATTTGTATCGCTACAGCCTTTTTATCGACACCGGTTGCAGCCGAACCCTTCGCCTACATCAGCAATCAATTGGGCGACAGCGTGTCTGTTATCGACACGGCAACGGGTAACGTCGTCGATACCATTGCCGTTCCCGGCAAACCGGCCGGAGTTGCGGTTGCACCGGACGGCAGCAGGGTTTATGTCAGTACGCCCGATGCCAAAGGCTTTGCCGTTGTCGATACCAAAAAACGCGAAGCCGTCGCCGGCGTTGCTGTCAATGACGGCACACTGGGTATTGCTGTGGGACCGGACGGCAAGCGGATTTACGTGGCCGACTGGTACAAGAATACCGTCTCGGCTATCGATGCGGATAATCTACAGATAATTAAAACGATAGCCGTCGGCGAATCGCCATCCGGCTTGGTTGTCAGCCCTGATAATCGCTGGCTATATGTCGCCAACCGGATCAGCAATTCGGTTTCCCAGATCGATCTCAAAACCCTGACCGTTAAGAAAACCGCAGCGGTTGGAACGCACCCGTTCGGGCTCACCATTGATTCAAGAGGTGAACGCATTTATGTCGCCAACGTAAAAAGCGACGATGTAACGGTTGTGGAAACGGCAAGGATGAAACCGATTGCTACCGTAAAGGTCAACATGCTGCCTTATGCGGCAGCGCTGGCGCTTAACGACAGCCGCCTGTTGGTAACCAATCAGGATGACGGTTCGGTTTCCGTTATCGACACGGAAACCCTCAAGGAAATCGCCCTGATTCCTGTGGGCACCAAACCCGAAGGCATCACTACCCATCCCGATGACCGGCATGTTTATGTGGCCAACTGGTTTGACGGCAATGTTTCGGTGATCGATGCCAGAACCCTGAAAGTGACAGCGACCATTAAAACCGGCGAGGGCAGCCGTGCATTTGGGCAGTTTATGGGTAAATAGCAATAAATGATTTTTGCGGGAAGCGGGCAGCTAAAGACCGCTTTCCGCAAGCCAACTATTCAAACAATGCCGATTTATTTCGCATTGTTAATACAAAATGCATTACAAGTCCCTTCACAAAAATGCCGTCACCAAATCAACTCATTGCCCCTCTCCCTTATTTTACCGACAGTGCAGAGCTGTTTGCCGTTTGTGCGGATAAAGCCTGGGCCGTTTTTCTGGATAGCGGTTTTCCCGGAAGCAATCAGGGGCGATACGATATTATTGCTGCCGAGCCGGTGTGCACCTTGGTCACGCATGGCGGGATGACCGAGATTACCTGTAACGGCGCGGCAACAAAATCGACTGAAAATCCGTTTGATTTAGTCAAGCAGCAGCTTCATGCCTTTCCCCCGCTTGTGCTGGATGATGATTTGCCGTTCAACGGCGGAGCCATCGGTTATTTTTCCTATGATTTGGCCCGCCGCCTGGAAGCCTTGCCGGCTGTTGCCAAAGATGAAGAGCATATTGCCGAAATGGCGGTAGGTATCTACGAGTGGGCCGTCATCGTCGATCATCACCGGCAAAAAAGTTACTTGGTCGGACATTGCGCCCAGCAAAAATGGCAGGACTTAATCAGGCAGTTCAGCCAATTGCCTGTAGGCCGGGACTGTCATGCGTTTAAGGTCGTCAGTGAGGTTAAGTCCAACATGGACAAGGACGCCTATGTCC